>NZ_BTPT01000001.1:0-236206 GCF_054408565.1 Vallitalea sediminicola | reverse complement strand
AGTACAGTCATAATAAAGGATATTAGTATTTCGTTTCGAAATTTTCAAGCTATTATTATATAAAGTTGATTGAATTAAATCAGATTCTTTAGCAATAACTTGCAGAGCTCTATATATATGATGAACATCAAAAACAGGCTGTTCAATAAACTTTGAAGAGAGTTTGAAAGTAGAAAGTTTTGAAGAAGGAAAAAGAATTCTACCGTAAATCAATCTAGTTGTTTTATGGTTCTTGCAATATATAGATTAATAGAAAAGAAACTAGATACTAAATATACATGTAATGAAATAGTATCTTGACTAAAAGAAATGAAAAAAATTTTAAAAGAATCTAAAAAATAAAAAAACGCGCACTTTTTACACCCTAACAAAAACCTTGTATTCCTCTATTTATAAGGGTTTACAAGGTTTTATTTTTTCAAAGTGTCAAACTCAGGATTACATGTTCAGCCTATGTTTTTAAATCATATTAACTCAAGTTTTTCCCGATTCATCATGTTAGCAAAAGTTAGATAGGTCAAAATTGTCTATTCATTGCTATAAATTCTTTTTCTTCATCATTTACATTCCATATGAACTCATCAATAACATTGAATCCTAATTTTTCATATATTCTTATTGCCCTTTTATTGAACTTAGCAACAAGTAATTCTATTTCCTTGAAATGATATCTTTCTCTTCCAAAGTCAAGTATTTGGGTTACTATTTCAGTCCCTAATCCTTTCCCAGTCATATCTGGTCGCATCTGAACTCCAAAAGTTATACTATCCTCATCAAAATTGAAACAACAATTGCCAATCAATTGCTTTTTCTGATTATATATAACATATGTATCTTTCTCATTATGTATATTACTCGCCCATTGCTTTTTTGCTTCTGTTTTATCATTATTATAGAACGAATATATTCCTTCATATTTCCAGTCTACAATCTCTTTTGCATCTTTTTCATTAGGTTTTCTAAATTCAATTTTCAAATTAAATACCTTCTTTCTTATAATATTTATACATTATATTATTTGGGAGATATTTATATTTTACCATTAATCAATCTAGATATTAATCTAATGAATGGTTCTGAATGGAAGATGAGAATAAGCAATAAAAAGGCTAATATCAATCGATATAGCCTTTCAAATAATTTTTAACATATTATTTTAGTAATTTTTCTTTTCTTACTATTCTTCTAATACTCTTTTCTGAAAGAAAATATATATCAGCTAATTCTTTAATACTTAACCCTTTAGTATATCTAATAAATATTTCTCTGTCTCTTTTATCATATATATTATCACATTCTCTTATGATGCTATTTTTATTTAAATATTGTAAAATATAGGATTACAACGATTCCCAATGCTATTCTGTACCAACCAAAGACTTTGAAGTCATGTTTTTTAATATATCCTACCAAGAATTTTATAGCTATTATTGAAACTACAAAAGCTACTATCATTCCAGTTAGAAGAACCAATAATTCTAGACTTGTAAATGCAAAACCAAATTTTAAAATTTTAAGTAAGCTGGCGCCAAACATAACAGGCATAGCTAAGAAAAATGTGAATTCAGCTGCTACAGTTCTTGATGTTCCTATAAGTATTGCTCCTAATATAGTTACTCCAGAACGTGAAGTTCCAGGAATTAGAGACAATACTTGAAACAACCCTATAATAAGTGCTGTCTGATAAGTAAGCTCTGATATATTATCAACTTTACACGATCTACCTTTATTCCATTTCTCTATTATGATAAATAAAATACCATATAATATCAATGTTATAGTAACCGTCTGATAGTTATAGAATAATTCATCCATTTTATCGTCAAATAATATACCGATAACTCCTGCAGGAATACATGCAATAATGATCTTCACCCATAATAGAATAGTATCTTTTTTAATGAACTCTTTTTGTTTAAATGAAAATGGAAAAATCTTATTCCAATAAATAACTACCACTGCCATAATTGCACCTAGTTGAATAACGACGAAAAACATTTCTTTAAAAGCTTCCGACATATTCAATTGTAGAAATTCATCAACTAGAATCATATGACCTGTACTACTTATCGGCAACCATTCTGTAACTCCCTCTACAATGCCGATGATCAATGCTTTAAATATCTCAATAATATCCATATAAAAAATTTCCTCCTGCGTAAATAGCTTGTTCTATGTTGTTAAAATAATACATTTCTTCAATTATACATTAAATCAAGGCACGTATGCAATAAGATAAACATTAAAAAACCCTTAATTTCATTAATATTTCATAAAAAAATTTTAAGAACTGGCTGTCCCACAATAAATTTTAACAGCTATCAAATCATTAGATAGTCTTAAAACCCATTGTAAAACAGCCCTATCATTATCATATTAATGGATACTTTCATAAACATTCACATTGTTTATATCTTCTCTATAATTAATTATTTCCCCTTTTCTCAGAGACGTTCTTAATTCTTTAATTACATTATCCATCTTTTCTAATTCTACAAGCATAGCTTTTTCTTCTTTTCCCGTTTCAATAACCTTATGGATTCCACCATTTCTTATAACTATTCTCTTATCAGCCATAAGTGCTAAACTTGGATCATGAGTAGCCATTAATACAATCTTTTCTTTGCTGACCAGAAGATTAAGTGCTTTCTTTCTATCAATACCAGCATTTTCAATTTCATCTATCAAAACAATGGGGGATGTGCTTAGAATAGCTGTATCCGCTATCATTAAAGCTCTAGATTGTCCACCACTTAGGCTGGTGATAGGAGTATTAAGGTCAAATGCTTCTCCTGCTAGATTATTAGCGGCTTCTATAATCTTCTTTATTACTTCTTTTTCATTTTCAACCATACGACTTTTTGCATGAAGTTCAAGGAATTCACTGACAGTCAAATCCATAACAAAATTCATGTTTTGAGATAGCTGTGCCACTAATTTATTCCCAGATGAAAACCTCCATTTCTTATCTGGTTTTTCACTATTAATTAGGATAGCTCGACCTGTTGGAGTATCTTCATTAGCTGTCCATTCTATATCAGCTAATAATCTACTTTTACCTGAACCCGTTGGACCAACAATAGATATGATTTCACTTTTTCTGATAGTGATATTGTCAAAATTCTCTTTTTGTCCTGATTTATCATGTCCAGCTATAATTGTCAATGAATCAACTGGTTTTTCTTCTTTTATACCTAAGAACTCCAGCATTGTGTTGATATATATGATAATATCTTCAGTCAATTTTGTTGTATCAATAGCCCATTCTTCTCTTTCTTCTTCTGTAAAATGTTCCAAAAAACTAATGAAGGTTTTATCTTTATAATCATCAACCTCTAATTTATTATCAGCGAAAAAAGATATAATAAATGGATATTTATTTTCTATTTCATTAATCGTTAATATGCCAAGTTTATCTCTATTTATCATCGTCATCACCTAATTTCATTTTTCTTACATTACCCATTTGATAGTCATTGCCAATTCTTGTTTCCCCTAAACAATATGAACAAAGTGCTGATGGCATTGAGAATCTTAATTTTTTACCTTTAACGGTAGTTGTATTGGTTTCTTCATCATATAATAGAGTACTTAATTCAAATGCCCCTTGTCCAGTTAATCCATTGATATGCATTGTAACAGCTTTTGGATTAACAGAATTAACTCTCGAAGAGAACACTTCCCTCTCTGCTTGTGACACGATATCACCTTTTGTTATTACAACAATATCAGCTGATTTCAACATAGGTCCAATTTTCTTAGGTGTATTTATCCCACTAAGGTTATCAATTACACAAATAGCTTTGATATCCTTAATATAGGGAGAACAACGGTTACAAAGACCTGCACTCTCAGTAATCAATAGATCCAAATTTTCTTTTATTCCCCACTGAACAACTTCTTCAATGTTACTAACAAAGTAATGGTCAGGACAAAGGGAACCCGATAAACCTTTCTTAACAGGTATTCCCGCTTTTTTATATAATATATCATCGTCTGTATAGAGACAGTCAAACTTAACTACACCTACTGATAATCCTCTTTTTTTAAGAGCACCAATGGTTTTAAGAATTACCGATGTCTTTCCAGAAGATGGAGGTCCTGAAATAGTAACTAGATTCATTTTATCACCTTTCTCTCTATATTAAACGTCTATAGTTTCATTAAAAATTCTCTCACATCTGTTAATTAATTCACCCATATCCTTATTGTAGATGTAATCCCAACCTAACCACATATATTTATGCTCTTTTGATATCATATTATCCACTTCTGGATTAACACTAGGAAACTTTCCGTTATGAGATAATATTTCTCCTACTTCTTTTGAAGCAAAGAAATCAACTACTGGTTGTAATTTATCTTTTTTACTCTTTTTGGATAGTAAGAATATAGGACTTATTATAGCTCCATCTGAAGGCCATACAGGTTTCATTGGATCATTCTTCTTAATCATTTTAGTAAAAAAGTAAGGCATGATAGTAACAACTGGTTTCTGCTGTTTTCTATGAGATTTTACCATCTCAGATGGATGCATACCTGTAGATAAACATTTCCCTAATCTTCTTAACCCTTCTTCACCATATTTTTGATGAATATTCAATAATATTGCATTAAATAAATCAAAATCACCGATTGGTAGACTTACACTATTTTCAAATTCTGGTTGTAATATATCTTCCCATGATTTTGGCATATTTCTACCATTCAACTCTTGGGTATTTATTAAAAACACTGCTGGCACTACCCCCATTATAGAATAATTCCTATTAGGGTCTTTCAGACATATTTCTTCATTATCAAATTCCTGATTATAATGCTCCATTTTTGTTATATCTTCAAATACACCTTTTGATGCCCATTTACCAATTAATTTTTTATCAAAAAACAAATCAAAACCTGCTGATATGAATATATCAGATAAAACATCTGGATTTTCAGTTTTCTCTAATGATTCTTTTAACCAATCTACTCCCATTGATGCTGCTTTTAATTCGTACTCTATCTTAGTACCTAGATTATTGCCAGTACTTTCCATCCATTTAGTGAATGATTCCATAAGCGGTATTCTAACAGGACAAGGTAATATACCTTCAATTTTTATATCAGCATCATTACTAGTGACTTTATCAGTTTCATCATTTATAGCTTTATTATGATTAATAGCATCCTCAAGGTTTTCAGTAAAAACTTCTGAATTTATTTTTTTCAATTTTAACGCAGTTTCTAGAGTAATTGTTTTTCCTATTAGTTTTCTTTTGTTTTCATCTTTCATACCTGGAAATCCAATTGATTCAAATAAATCTATGGTCTCTGGATAACGTTCTGTAATATCATATAACGAGTCATTCACATTAAAATATGTTGTCATAGTATCATTCCTTTCAGTCTATATGGTTAATTAATAATTTCACTTTATCATTTTACTTATTTTCTATTATACTATTATTTATTATTTTAGCTGTATCATATGTTACCAACAAGAAATATAGCATAAAAAAACTTACTAAACCCTTACACTTATGATGTGAGGGTTTAGCAAGTTTTAGTCTTTTTTTCATATTACATTTTACAGTCTTTCATTATTGTGCTTTTACATCAATGAGATTATCATTAATGGTGATAGATATATTATAATTATTACTTGTAACCTCAATATTATTATCAACATGTTTCACTTTGAATTCATCATTTCTTTCTAACATGACTGCAGTTACATTAAAGTGTTTGTCAGCTTTTTTTGTTGTCAATTCCAATTGGAAAACATCTTGTTTCTCTCCGTCTTGAATATGTCTCACATTACTATCTTGGTATTTCCAATTCAATGGTATTACATTCATAATGCATTTATCAAAGTCAGCAGTGAATCTGCCTTTTTCCTGTTCTTTATAGTCAGCATAAGAGTTCAATAAGAATTTCATTTTATGTTCTTCATATAATTCAACATCATCAACTACAATATATACCTCTGCACATGGAGAATATATTTTTCTCGTAGATTGTTTCATTAATCCTATTTCCCATGCCTGTGTTTCATCACTGGCTATGGTTACATAATCCCCTTCTTTTTTTGCCATGATAATCTTCCCGCCATAACATTCCATTGGTTGACGGGCTAGCTTCCCATTATCAAATACAGGCATGAACAAGCTATGGTTATTAGCACAACATAAATTACTTAGATTAGCATCATGATAATATCCAGCACCGCAATCTGGACATAAAGTAATACCTTCTGCTTCTAATATTATACTGCCTTTATCTTGGTGAGAATGCCCTACATATAGTTCACCGCTACAATAATGTAGATGAGCTTTACTAATATCTTTTCCTTGTCTATTAATATCCACTTGTCCAGTGACTTCAAAGATTCCTTGTTCAACTATAGTATCTCCTTCTATTTTCTCAACTAATGGAGATGCCACTAATGTAAATACATCATCACTTACATAACCTTTTTCTAGCAATTTGGTATAGAGTAGTAACCATACTCCATTACCAGTTAACTCATAGAAACTATAGGCTATATTAGCTTTTAGGTGAACACCTGGATGAGCATCATTAATAGGCAAAAGTACTGTACCATCATCTTGTTGAGATAAGTGTGATAATATGAACTTGCCAGTCTTTGATAGTATGTCTTTATATATTGAGAAAGGTTGTTTTTTATATCTTGCCAAAGCATATAAAGATGGTATTACATTGGAAAATGTATACTGCCAATAATGTGGTCCTTCCAATGTTCCACCATCTTCTTTTACATAGTTATCAATCATTTCGATAATATCTTGTTCTGCTTCAAGAATATTAGAATGATATCTTGGAAATCTATGTACCAAGCCTAATAATCCAGTTACTCTACCTCCACTGAATACAATACCTTGATTCATCTGTCTAATATAATCCACGCATTTGAAATCTGCTTCTAATCTAGGTAATCCCTTCATTGTAATAGCATCTCTTATTATCTGCTTACCATAAGGAGTAAGTAGAGAACCAGCCCAATCAAGAACATAACCACAGCTTTTGCAATATATCTCTTCTGTAAAACTTCTATGATGCCACATAGCTCCTGGGAATACCCCCATAATACTTTCACACCAATATGTACAATGAGCTACGGATAATGCGCATCTACAAGCCATTCTCAACATTTCATAGTCTCTTTCAATTAATCCAACAAAAGCTAATTTTTCCATTATAGTGTCTAGAGCAGGCTTGTCCATATTTCTATCACGACACCAGCGTCTATCTGGTTTAGGTACATATGTTCCAATTAATTTTTCTGGTTCTTTTTCCATATACTCTTTGGCTAACTCTACCATACCCTCATAAGCTGATTTGAAAGGTTCTTTTTTAAACTTATCCCTTAGAGTGTCTAGGTCTTCATTGTCAAATAATATCTCTATTTCCGCATTAAAATCAACTTGACCTTTTTCTTTGAAAAGTCCTGTCCATTCGCTGTCATAATGACTTTTACGGCTCTCCATGAATTCTACTCTCTTAGAATTGGCAAGCCCCAACCATGCAATATTAGCTGTTATATAATCTTTGGTTGCTATGAAATCAATTCTGATGGTTGTTATTTTATTTCCTGTTATTGATAAGTCATATTCTCCTGTAATTCCATGACCTTTTATCTTGTCACCTATCTTCTTGTATTTACCATCAATAGTTATATAAACATCCAACAATAATTCTTCTGGTATTGATGCAAAAATTTTAAATGTATCATATGTATTAATATCAAGTTCACATTCTCTTGACATAGACATAGCCACTGTATTTATTGGGGCTTTATCAATATTTATGCTGGCAAAAGCCCATCCTTGACTTATTCGTCCTATAGTTTTTTCACTATACTCTATTTCATACTCATCTAGCACACGATATTTTTCATGTGGATTGGTATGTTCACTTGTACCACCCTCCCAAAAAGGTTCAAAAATTGCCTCAGCTTCATTAATCTCAACTATCCTCATAATCTAGCACCTCATTTTATTATAATAACTAAATCATAGCAACTTCATTATCATAATAAAACCCTAAAAAATAGATTATAGGGGCAATATTTTTACTTGTTTCATTGTTACCTGATTCAATTATTAAAACAGCCCAAGACTGAACCAGCCTTGAGCTATTAGAGGAATTATTTATAATAATATAATATTAAATTGTAACTAGCTTATTTAACAGCACCTTCTGTTATACCATTAATTACACGTTTTTGTGCGAATGCATAGAATATCATTATAGGTATGATACTGATTACTAATGCAGCTGTTGCCAGATCCCATTTTTTCGTGTATTTTCCAAAGAAGTAGTAAGTTTTTAATGGGATAGTATGCATTCCAGGTTGATTAATTATTAGTGAAGGTAATAAGAAATCATTCCATAACCACATGACATCTAATATGACTATCGTGAATACTATTGGTTTCATTAATGGTAATACAATTCTCCAAAACACTCTGAAAGGTCCACATCCATCTATTATAGCTGCTTCTTCAAGTGCTATGGGAACATTTTTTATGAATCCATGGAAAAACATGATTGCCATACTAGAACCAAATCCAATATACATTACTATCAAACCTGGTATATTAAGCATGTTTAGTTTTCCCATAAATTTTACTAAAGGTAACATGACACATTGAAACGGAATAAGTACTGCACCAGCATAAACAAAAAATATTAAAGTACTGACTTTCGATTTTCTTCTAACCAATACCCATGCAGCCATTGCTGAAGTGATAACAATCAATGTTGTTCCTACAATAGTTATAAACAATGAATTAGTAAAACTCCTTAAAAAGTCCATTTCAATAAATGCATTTACATAGTTTTTCAATGTAAAATATTCTCCAAAAGGTAATGCGAATATTTCTTTGAATATACCTTTCGATGTTTTGAAGGAATTACTTAACAGCATATAAAATGGTGATATGTATATAAGTGCTAATATAACTCCAAAAATGCTTATTAATATATTCTTCTTCTGCTTTTTATTCATTTTTTTATTAGCCATTACATTTCCACCTCTTTCTTTTTAGTAAAGTAAAGTTGTGTAAAAGTAATGATTCCTACAATAACAAGGAATATAATTGCTTTCGCTTGCGCCGTACCTAATTCATTATATGTATAAGCCGTATTATAAAGGTTAAGTGTCAACATCTGAGTTGAATTATGAGGTCCTCCATTAGTAAGTGCCAAGTTCTGGTCAAAAACTTTAAATGCACCTGATATATTCATGAATATACCTATAGTGATAGCTGGTACGATTAGAGGTAGTGTAATATGTTTGAACTTCTTAAGTCCAGTAGCACCGTCTATACTCGAAGCTTCCCATACATCTTGAGGTATTGACTGCAAACCAGCAACATAAATCAACATCATATATCCTATACTTTGCCAAGAACATACAATAACCAGTCCCCAAAAACCAGTCTCAGGAGTTGATAACCATCCATCAAAGAATGCCCATCCTAAGTTATCAGCTATGCTTTCAAATCCTTTTGTAAATATAAATTGCCAAATGAATCCAAGTAATAACCCTCCTACTAAGTTAGGTAAGAAAAATGTGCTTTTCAAGAAATTACTTACTCGCAATTTCTTAGTAACTAATAATGCTAATAAAAATCCAGCTACATTAACAATGATTACTTCAACTATAACGTATTTAACTGTGAATAAGAACGCATCTCGAAATCCTGGATCCTTCGTAAATATTTCAATATAATTATGAAAACCTATGAAATTGATTTTTTCACTAATACCATTCCAGTCCGTGAAAGAATAATATATTCCTAAAAACATAGGGATAATTACAACTAATAAAAATGATATCCCACTTGGAGCTAGGAAAAGCCAAAATACTTTTTTGGAATTTCTCATTTTTCTTCATCCCCCATACTAGTTAATTAATTTTCATTTCTTTTTTTAGCCAATTCTTCCCATTGTTGTTTACAATAATCAATTGCGTCATCCCATTCTTGAACACCCGCTAGATATTTTTGAATTGATGTTCCCATGATATCCATACACCATCCACTTGGATAACCCATGAATACCCAAGGCATTGTTTTCCCTGCATTAGTATATCTTTGTACTGCACGACTTAAGCTGTCTTTTGCTTCTAATCCATCATAATTAGTGAATGGTGGGATGAAGAAGAATTCATTTACAATAATTTCTTTTCCTCTTTCTGATTGGTATAACCAATTCAAGAAATCTTTTGCTGCTGCTTTTTGTTCATCCGTAGCATCAACATTGACTGTCCAATACATTGGTACACCTATTGGAATACTATCTTCTATAACTCCTTCAAGAGGAATAGGTAAAATATCTAATTGTTCAGCTATTTCTTGGTCAATACTACTTACTGAAGGATATATCCAGTTACCTTGTTGAACCATAGCTACTCTACCGATAGCTATACCATTTTCTACTGATGTAGTATTATCTACTGCACAAAGCTTTTGTTTATTATCTGCATCTGATGAATAATCAGCTTGTATATCTACTATCTTCTTAAGTTGGTCACTATACTTATACTCAACTGTATCAGCATTGAATGCATTTAATGCACTACCGAATTCTTTACTTAATGCAATATTAGTTGTATGTAATCCAGTTAACCAAGTTTCCTTAGCCGGTAATTCAAATACTGCTTCAAGATCAGGGAATTGTTCTTTTAAATCGCCTGATTTAATCTTTTCATCTAATGTTTTAACTGCTGTTTCAAGAGTTGCGAAATCTTTTATAGTAGTGAGATCAACTCCAGCTGCTTCAAACATAGCTTTGTTATATACAAATCCATATCCTTCTACTGAGTATGGTAATCCATATACTTTATCATCTATAGTAACATCGCCCAATGTTCCTGTTGCTGCATGTTGTACCCATTCTTGTTCTGTGAGTTCTTCTAACTTATATAACCAATCATTAACATCTGATGGTCCCCCTACATTAAATATAGTAGGTTCTTTACCCGATTGCATCTTTGCTTTTAATTGTGTGCTGTAACCTTCTCCAATTGATTGAACATTAATTCTTACATTTGGATTTTCTTTCATGTACTCTGCTGCCGCTACATCAAGAGCTTTTGCTATTTCTAATTTAAATTGGAAAAGTTCAATCGTTACATTTGAAGCTTTTTTTGTGTCTTTTTGCTGTTCTTTACTAATTTCTTTTGCATCCTCTTTTTTATCATCACCCTTAGAATTAGAACAACCCGCTAATGATACTAACATAGCCATTACTAATGCAATTACTGTAAACATTTTAAAACCGTGAAATTTTTTCATTATTAGTTCCTCCATAGTTATAAGTTTATAGTTTTTATAGTCTAAGATTAGACCGTACTATCAATTTTGCTAAATATCAATTTAAAATATATGGTTTTATATAGTTAATAGAAAAATCAATGCCCTTTTGTCCTAATTCGCCTTCCCAATTCTCTGAATGTGGTTCAAGACATAAAGCATCATCATATTTAGCGGCATACAATATCGCCATGAATCTACCCCAGTCTATTTCATCCATACCAATTGGCGGATCATCAAATCTTTTATCATTAATTTTCATCGCGCCCTTTAGATGAACATGATAAAATCTATGTGCCCATTTTTTCATTTCTGTCAAGTAATTTCCTTCATTATATACAGCATGTGATGGATCATATTTAATCCCTAAATCCTTGAGATGACCATGTATAATAGTCCAAGCCATATCACTATGTACAAAATTATTCCATCTGCAATTATAAGTTGATATCTTAACCTTCTTAGGTTTTCCATATTCAATCAATTTCTCAAAGTATTCTATTGCCTTTGAACAGTTTTCATAATATGACAGCCCTTCTACATAGTTACATGAAGTTACTACATTAGTACATCCAATAGTACTTGCTGCATCAATTAGTTTATAACCAAATTCAATCTCATCTTCAATCAAATTACCTTTTTCATCAATTTTATCAGTAGCCCAGACACTTATAGCAGCCACGCATACTCCATATTCTTGAATATAAGATTTTAATCCTTTTATAGTTTCTAATTTCTTCAGGGATTTATCAATTCCAAATGTAGGATGTAAGCAAAATTCCAATACATCAAGCTTTCTTCTTTTTGCATCTATGAAGCTTTGTTCACAAGGTTCTGCAATAATTCCCAATTTCATCTAAATCACTTCTTTCTAGTACCTATGGATGAGTATAAGGTTATTCGTTATTTTGCTAACGTGGATTCTCTTATTGTCAATTTATGACCTAGGGTTATATACTCTTTTTTGCAATTAATGTTATTGATCTTTCTCAGTAATAATTCCATTGCAACTTTACCCATTTCATATCTTGGCTGAGAAACTGTAGTAATCGGTGGATTGTAATAAGCTGCTAAATTAGTATCATCGAACCCTATGACACTCATGTCTTTTCCAACTACAATGCCCTGTTTTGTAAGTTGTCTTATTACACCAACCGCTATTGCATCTGATCCACAAAATATTGCTGTAGGTGGTTTAGTTAGATTCATTAATTTTTTACACCCATCTATACCATCTTGAAATTCATAATCAGATTGGATTATATAATCCTCATTAATCTGTATATTATTATGTTCCAACGCATCTAGATACCCTTGTTTCCTTTTTACAGACGACACAAAGCCGTTTTCACTACCAATTATGGCAATTTCCTTATGACCAATATCAATAAGATATTGTATTGCATCAATAGATGCTTGATGGTTATCAATACTTACCCATGAAACATCTGTATTTCTAATGTATTCACTACATTGAATAACTGGATAACTATTAGCTATGTCAATCATGGCATCTCCATTCATTTCAGGAGCTGTAAAAATAATTCCATCGATTAAGTGATTATAAAACATATTCAAATATGCTTTTTCTTTTTCTTTGTTAGAATGGGTACTACATACCATAACATAATAATCTTCTTCGTTTGCTACATCTTCTACACCTCTTACTATCTCAGAATAAAATTCATTTGATAAAGTAGGTACTAACACTAATACTTTATAAGTCCTTTTTTTCCTAAGATTACGTCCCAATAAATTAGGAGTATATTGAAGCTTATCTATAGCTTTTAATACCTTGTTCTTGGTATTAGTAGAAACTTTATCGTTATGGTTGATAACTCGGGATACTGTTGCTACTGAAACACCTGCTTCACGAGCTACATCTTGAATATTGTTCATCATTTCACCTCTTTTAAGGTAATGTAATCCATTACATCGGTTATAAAAAAATATAGTCATAATCAACTATGATGGTTATTAGATTAAGAAGTTTTATAAGTATAATATCTAACAATTTGTTTTTAATGTAATGGTTTTCATTTGTTAAACATATAATAATATACAATAGTTTAAAAGTCAATAGCTTTTTTTTCATATTTTTGTATAAAAATCTATATGGCTCTGCTTTTGAATCCTTCTCCATCTATTTCTCCTGCTTCTGTAGCTACAATGAATGCTGAAGGATCAATATACTTGATAAGTGTTTTAGCATTGTATACTTCTCTTTTTTTGACTGCTACTATTAACACATCTTTATTTTCACCTGAATATGCTCCTCTGCCATCTAGAAATGTTGCCCCTCTCTTTAGCTCCTGTGTAATACCCTTAGCAACCTCATCACTCTGATTACTCATAATGAACAGCAACTTACCTTTATCGCAAGCTTCTAAAAAAGCATCTACTATTTTTGTTGTAATGAACATAGTAATCAATCCATACATAGCTGATTCTATATTCTTATAAACAATGGCTGACATTGATATCACTATAAAATCTATTGATAATAGTATTTTACCAATTGATAAGTACGGATGTCTTCTCTGTATCAGCTTACCTAGTATATCTCCTCCACCTGTTGAAGATTCGGTCATGAAAACTATAGATAATCCTACCCCAAGACATACTCCGCCAAATATAGCAGCTAACAATGCATTTTCTTGATAAACCGGTAACCAGACTACTCCAACATCTAACATAAATGAAAGTATGACTACTGATATTAGTGTTTTGAAAACAAAATTTCTGCCTAAAAAAACAAATGCTAAAATTAATAAAGGAACATTGATTACTAAAGAGGTCAATCCTATTGGCACACCTGTAAGATAATTAACTAGAGTAGCTATCCCGGATACACCACCAGGAGCTATTTGATTCTTAGAAGTAAAAACATATATCCCAGTAGCAAATAAAAATAATCCTATTGTATTATTGAATATGTCCTTTAATATTAATTTTTTTTCCATTTATAATATCTCCTCTACTTATTGATAAATCCCTGAAAACGATTACATCACTTCAATAAAAAAAGATATCATACTTAACTTCCAATATATTATAACTTGTAGTTTACTTCTTAATTCTTTATATTGAATTTAAACATAAAACCCAGAATAGGTCAAGAACATTTTTTTATTCCAAAAATGATTTATGATTTGATTAATAATTTAATTTTCTACCCTTTAACATAAAATCAGCTGACTCATAACAAATTATTTTGTCCATATCCACCTATAAGATAGCCTATTTTAGCCTATCTAAATAAGATATGTAATGTATTATGGGTCAGCTCTATATCTATACTAAATCATTTTTCAGATACTTTTTTCCAAATCTAATTATATTTTTTTATCCTACCATAACTTGCGGGAATTCTTTTTCGTGACAGAATTCTGACAATTTTCCTTCATACACTTTATTTAATTTAAATTTATTCAAATAATAGAAATCAACTGTAGAGACTAATGTACTTCTCTTATTAAATAGTTTTACACCGCTTCTCTCGTATACGTGTGATACAAAATGTGTACATACATATCCATATGGAATTTTTACTGGTATATGTAACATCACTGTAAAAATCCCAAAGATATTGTAATAATATCTTCTTTTTCGTTTTTTAAAGTGATTAATATTCTTAATTAATTTATCATATTGCTCTTTTGTAATTTCCATTTTGCATACTAAACAAGTAGTATTTTTAAAACGAGCATAAGTTCCTTTGTCAATATATTCTCTGACAAATCCTCCAATTAAAGGGTTTCTAGGGAATTTTCTACCAAAACTGTACATCTCGTTCAAATCTTCGTCCAGTGCAACCGATACATGGTTATATGGTATTTTGGTATAGATCTTGATTAATCTATTCAATACAGAACCAGTATCAGAAAGCATAATATAAGTGTCTATTGTATCTTTCTTCATGGTCAACCCTCATTCATAATAGTCTAGGTAATAATGATTATTTTTTTAGTCTTATGTCATATTACCATATTTTTGTACCGATAACAATTAAAAATGAATTAGAAAAATCTTAAGTTTTGATATGAAAAATTAATATTCTTAAGTCATATTATTATTAATTTGTCATAAAGTTAATTAATCACCTCTTTAATTTTAACCAACTATAATATATATTCGAGTTCAGTTCTTAATATAACAGCCTTATCATGTACCATTTTTAGAAATTTTTCAGGATCATATTGATTTTTTGTTTTGTCATAAAAAACTTCAAACGATAAATTCCCTGTATATTCTATTTCTTCCAACTTAATAATTATCTCATTCCAATCAATAACGCCCTCATAAGGTAGCCAATGTCTATCTGTACATCCGTCATTATCAGATAAATGTAGTGCCATAAGTCTATTACCGTATTTATTTAAAACCTCACAAATAGAGGTGCTATACAAATTAGCATGAGAAGAATCGTAACACACTCCTAGCCAATCCGACTTAATATTCTTTAGGATATACTCAAAAAATTCTTCTTGCCTTGTATTTTCAATAGCAATCCTGATACCATACCTTCTAGCTTCATCTAAGATGGTTTTTATGGAATTAAGTCCATTTATATTAGGTTTATGTGGATAGTCACCTTGAGTCAAATGCATGACGATTACAGGTATATTATACGTATAGCAATCATGAATACATTTAATAAATTCATTAATTATATAGTTACGCTCCACCTCATTATTACTCCATATCTTATTGCATTCATAGTATGGTGCGTGTATATTTTCAATACTAATATCCATTTCTAAGATTTTCAGCAAATCTTTTTTACCTTCTTTTGAAAATAATTCTTCATCCCACCATAACATAATACTGTCAAAACCAGCTTCTATTATCTTGTTGACGCGTTCAGTAGGAGGCATAATATATCCAAACCAATTAAATATTCCTAATTTAATTTTGCTGTTTTTCATTTGTACCGACCTCATCATTCTTGGTTTTCTCTACTAGAGTATATACAACTGGTATAATCACTAATGTCAATATAGTAGATATCATCAGTCCACCCATTAAAGCTATTGCCATAGGACTAAAGAAAGAACTACCGGATAATGCTAGTGGTACTAACCCAATAACTGTTGTAACAGTACTTAACATGATAGGTCTAAATCTCTTATCAACTGAATCTATACATGCTTCTATCAAAGATGCTCCTTTTTCCCTAGCTCTATTGATATATTCTATCAATAATATAGCATTATTCACCACAATACCAATCAAACTGATTATACCTAATAATACTGTAAATGTTACTTTTATGTCTAATAAAACAAGTATCAAGATAGAACCAATAAGTGATAGAGGTACAGTCAATAATATTATTAACGGCTGCTTGAATGAATTGAATTGTAATAATAGTATAATATAAATTATTGCAATTGAAAAGATAGCAGCTATATCAAGTCCATTTAGATAAGTATCCATAGTCTGTTTTTGTCCATAATATTTTATATTCAAATCAGCTGTGTTCAGCTTATTATTAACCATTGATTCAACTGTATTCCCAATATCAACAATGCTATAACCAGATATGACATCACACTGTACTATAATCGCTTCTTCACCATCCAATCTATTGATAGCTGGAAGGTTCTCTTGTAACTGTATGTTAGCAACTTGTTTCAATAATACTTTGTTACCTGTTATATTAGATTTTATTGCTAGATTTTTGATGTCTCTTATATCTTTTGCATTGCTCTTAAGATATACCTCATAATTCCTGTTGCCAAGATTAGCTGTGGTAGGTGTAGAACCATATAATGACAGATTCAATTGTTTTTGAATATCATATTTAGTCAATCCATAGGAAGCTGCTATATTGGTATCTATATCAACTTTATATTCATATTCTTTACTTAGTATATTAGTTCTTACGTTCATGGTTCCCTCTTTGCTCAATAATTCTTTTTCTATTTCTTGTGCTATATTTGTCATTCTTTCAGTATCTTCTCCTGCAATGATTACCTTGAAATCAGGACCGCTTTCTGTCAACTCCAATCTTCCTACTGTAGCCATACCATTTTGCAATACAGAATCAAGCTTTTTCTGTAGATACTGAGAAAAATCATTTAGATTCTTATGTGATTTAGTTTCTTTCAGATTAACCCTGAAAAGGATTTGACCTGTATCCTCGGTTGACGCTAGAGAGTTAATGGTAATATAGAATTTTGGCATAGAACCACCTATTGCAGAGGTATAGGTAGTAATATCCTTTTCTTGTGCTAATATTTTTTCCACTTCTTTAACTAATTCTTTTGTTTTACTGATATCTCCTTTTACTTCACCTTTTATATTTATATACATGATGTCCTTATCCGCATATGGGAACAGATCTATCTCCAAGGTAAAGATAGCTAGTACAGACAAACCCAAAACCCCTAGACTAATTGCAATAGTTGTGATTTTATGTTTCAACCCAACTTTTAGGAACCCTTTGAAGAATCTTCTTATTATATTTCTCCTATTCTTCTTATCTTGGCTATGTTCCTTGAAAAACAAACTAGCTAGTGCAGGTGTCACAAGCATTGCAACAATGAAAGATGCTGTAAGGGATATGAATACCACTTGTGGAAGACTTTGTACGAATTCACCCGCTGCTCCAGGAAGTACAGTAATGGCTGCAAATGCTGCAAGGGTTGTCAGCGTAGATGTAAGAACAGGAACTAATTGTTCTCTCGCACCTAGATAAGCAGCTTCTTTTTTGTTATTTCCTTCATTTAACTTAACTTGTATGGCATCACTTATGACAATTGAGTTATCCACCAATATACCCAAAGCCACAATTAATCCTGAGATTGACATCTGCTGAATATCTATCCCCAACAATTTCATGACAATGAAAGTAATACAAATCGACAATGGTATAGATGTAGCTACAATAAGAGCATTTCTTATCCCAACACCGATAAGCACAACTAATAAAACGAATAACATACCTTCTAACAAACTAATAATAAAGTTATTGACTGAATTTTCCACTTCTTCCGGTTGGAACAAGACTTCATCTATATCTAAAGATTCATCAGATGAATTTTTATAGTTATCAATAATGTTTTTAACATCTTTACCTATATGGACAATATTTTTATTTTTTTCAAAATAACCTGTGAGAAGTATTGCTTCTTCACCTTCATGAGTATACTGCCTTACATTTTCTCTTCTTTCTATACCTACTTCTGCAATATTTTTTAATCTGACAATACCTCCTGTTTCAGGAGATATGGTAATAATTAAATCTTCTATATCTTTTAGTGATTCATATTTCCCTGGGGTACTTACTGTTATTTTTCCTTTATCGGTTTCTACATATCCAGAAGGAATATTTAGATTTTGTGAAATAAGGAGATTATTTATATCTTCGATTGATAGATTATAAGTGTTTAATGATTTGTAATCTACCTCGATGACAACTTGTTTTTCCTTCAATCCGTCTATGACGACTTTTTTCACGCCACTAACTTTAATAAGTTCTTTTCTAATATCATCAGCATAATCAGATAATTTGTCATAACTAAGTTCCTTTGATGACAAACTGATTATGAAACCAGCAGAGTCAATTAAATCTGTTTCCACAACGGGTTTATCTGCGCCCATTGGTAACTTGCTTTCCATACCATACATGGTTTCTCTTAGATTATCCCATTGCTCACTACTATCGATTTCAGTATTAAGTTTAACGATTACTATGGATACATTATTATTAGAAATGGATTCAATACTGTCTATTCCATCTAAAGTCATAGCTTCTTCTTCAATAAGCTTAGTTACTTGTTCTTCCACTTCTTTCGCTGATGCACCGGGAAATGTAACTGTAACAACCGCTGCGGGAGAAGTAGTATCCGGGTTTTCCTGCTTAGGAAGTAAATAATAGTTGTATAATCCATAAATAATTAAAATAATAGCTAAAAGTATAGTTGTTTTTCTTTCTTTTATGGCATACCTAATAATTCTACCCATATACTATTTCACCTCTTCTTCAGCAGTTTTTACTAATTGACCTTCTTTCAGATTGGATGTTCCTGATACGATAAGCTTATCTCCCTCATTAAGACCGTCTACCAATATCTTATTCTTACTATATCCTTTTATAGTTATATTTTTTTTAACTGCACGATTGTCATCACCCATGAGATAAACAAACGGCTCTCCTTCATTCAATACATTATTGATATCAAGATAAAATCCTTCTTCTTGACCGATTATCAAATCAATCTCTGCTACCGCTCCTACTATATAATCCTCTTTTTCGTATGTACCTACCAACTCTATTTGAGCAGGGAAGGTCTTACTTGATTCATCTGGATAAGGACTAATTTGACAGACTCTACCCGTTGTTTCCTCACCATTAATCAGGATAGTTGCTTTTGTTCCAATATCAATTTTTTTAATATCTTTTGAGATTATTCCAATAGATGCTCGATGATTATACACATTAAGGCTTATTAATGAATCACCTTCCTGTACCGTAGTTCTTGATTTTGCAAATATTTCTTTCACATATCCATCTACATCAGATTTAACGGTTAGTGTATTATCTTCATTCTCTTTTACCATGAATAATTCTTCATCTTTATCTACTTTTTGTCCTATTGCTACATTTACCCTGGTAATCGTTCCTGATACATCTGTAAATAGTATTCGTTCATCATTAACTATAACAGTACCTAAATAATCTAAAACAATGTTATTCATTTCTTTTTTTACTTCTTTTACCTCTACTGTTCTTACTATTTCTTCACTTTTTGCAATTTTATCTGGAATCAGACTACAGCCACTTAAGCTTACAATAATAATTAAACAGACTATTATTAATTTCAACTTCATTTCCTTCCCTCCAATCTACTATAAATATATTTATTTAAAGTATTGCCATCTAAAAAGAGAATCATGGTTCATTTTATGATAAAAAAAATAATTTTATTTTTTTTCACAACTGTTTCATTAAACGATTTTATAAGAAATATAATTTAACAACTTTATTCATCAAATCAGCCATATCAAAGGATTCTTCCATGTTAATAACCATATAACTCAAAGTTTCATAAAAACCTTTTGCCAAGCTGCGTGCATATAATTTATCTTCATCCTCTAAATAGGTTTTATTCATATCTTTCTTGATCTTTCCATAAAGCACTTTTTGTATTATCTCTATTAGATCAAGTCTTGAACTAGGAACCTCTTTACTGCTTTGAAAAAATATAGTAGCTTTATCTCTATTTTCATTTATGTACTCACTTAGTTCATAACAAATCTTGCTGACCATGGGGTATACACCTAGATAATTAGGATAGTCTTCAAGCTTACCCACGATATCATAGACATCTTCCTCCATATCTTCCAGATTGACCATATTATGAGTATTATCTTTGATGATGTTGTTAACAGTGTCTACGAATTCTTTTATGATTTCATTATACAAATCTTCTTTACTGTTAAAATATCTATATAAATTTCCCACAGCTACTTTTGCTTCATTTGCAATGCTTTTCATAGAAGTTTTAGAATAACCATATATTTTAAACATATCTACAGCTACATCAAGAATTCTGTTCTTAATGTCGTCTTTCAATACTTGTGGCATTAGTGAACACCCCTTCATTATTGTATTATCTATTATTATACAGTATCCATTTTAATAAAGCCAGTATTTTTTAATGTTTTAATCAATTCTTAAGTTCATTGCATTAATTCTGATTATTCTTCCACTCTATTGACTTTTTTATATAGCATATTATAAAATCTATTAGCTATTACTTTTTTAAATATATTAATCTTAGCATCATAAAAATAGTTTCTTGACAACCAACCTTTTTCATCCCAATATTTTGCATCTCTTTTAATAACTTTAAGTGCTAATACTTTGGATACAGAAAAATATATTAATTGTTGTATGCTAGGTTTGTAAGATTCTTTTTTCATCATAAGATGTTCAACAAATTTTTTATATTCCTTTGGTTCTATTTCTTCATTCATGGTTGTTATTTTCCTGCTTATATTATCCGTTGGAAAAGCTCCCCATTGAATAGCTACATTATCCATATATTTAACTGTGTTGGATATGCCTGAAGAAGATGTTGTTACTACATTCATCATTGGTATTCCTGCAAGAGCTGGCCTATGTACCCATCTGCATGTTCTATCAATAAACATTTTAAGTCTTCCACTAATATTATTAAGATAGATTGGTGTACTTAATATTATTCCATCATATTCTTGTAATTTTTCCATTAATATATCCATGTCATCGTCCAAAAAACATTTATCTTTTAGGATACATGACTCACATCCTGTGCATAATTCTATGTTATAGTCATGTAGATTAATTATATCTACATCAATATTATTTTTTTTAAATTGTTCTTTAATATTAATTAACAGTCCATAAGTATTTCTTTTTCTTTTACTACTATTAATTGCCAGAACTTTTTTATTCATATTATCATCACTTTCTAATTATTTATATACATATTTATATTATCATAAATATTTCAAAAAATCATTTTTATTTCCGTATTATAATATGTAAAATTATTCCACATTATTGTATTTTCGCAACAAATCATTTATAACTATATTAATTATGATATCCTTTATTCTATGTAAAATACATGATAATAAATATCTATTTGTATTAGGGAATAAGGTATAATCAAAGCCTCGATTGCAAATACTACTAATGTGTAAATTAAATAAAAGGGATGATACATGTGAATAATTTTAATAATCTAAATCAAGTACCTATAGCTAATTTATCCAATAATGAACTAGATAAAATTGCTCAACTAGAACAGGAATTCAAAGAAAAATATTATTTGATTGCATTTGAGAAAGATGAAAGTCAAAATTAAAAACATCTAACATTCTGTAAAATAGACTTTGTTTAGTTCCTTACCTCTAAACAGAGTCTATTCAATTAATAGCATAATATACGATTTCTATACTTTATATAGTATCATATCAAAAATACTCTTCAGGGTTATTCATGATTTCTTGTAATCGTTGAAAATATTTTCCTACATGAAACCCATCAGCTAACGCATGATGTACTTGTACAGATAGAGGTAATTTAATCACACCATTTTCTTCAAAGAATTTTCCCCAACCTATTCTTGGTATACTATCTACCGGATTAATGTTAATTGGATGTGAAGCTGTTGTAAATGAAATCCAAGGAAGACTTGTTAGATATAGAACATCATCTTTGCTAGAATCATCCTTCAATGATATATTTTCTTTGGCTTTTTCCATTTCTATTATAATATTTTCTTTGAAAATATTAAAATCATCAAAGTAGTCTACTGTACAAAAACCAAATAATTCTTCATCTCCCATTATAGTAAAAGCAGCTCTAACTTTATCATGCTCTATAACCTTATCTCCTCTTATTCTATACCTGAATTCCTTAATTTCATTAGCAGTTTTGGAAACTGCATATATTGTAGATATAAAAAAATTTTGATCATTTTCCTTTATGTATTTATAGAACTTAGTTATATCTATATTAGCGCAAATATTATAATGTGGGTAATCTAGTCGTTTATAGAAATTATAGTGTTCTTTCCTTTTCCAATTATCAATGTCAATAATTTTCATAATATCATACTCCTTGAATAAAATTTCTATTTAAAAGACACCTGTAAGGTGCCTTCTATTAGCATAAAATTTCGTTGAAATACTCCAAACAAATAGTTGTTAATGATTATTATTATCATGAATTATCTGATCAATTACTATTACTAGTGCAATTATAAATCCATAATCTTCATCATCATTAACATCAACACCATATGTATCAGAAAAACTAAAAAACTCCTTGGATACTGTAGCTATAACATTACCATTTTTCATTATAGAAAAATTATAATTAAAAGGTCTACCATCTATATCGTAATACCCATTTTCGCTTTCAATATTGAACTTAGAACCAAAAAAAGCTATTTTTTTCTTAACTAAAGCAACTGGATTGCCTTTTTTGAAAATGGTGTACTCTGGCAGCATTCTCAGAAGTTTTTGCTCTATATAGAATTGTTCTTCTCCAGACATATCAAATAATTGAAGTTTGTCACCTAAGCTGAAAACTTTACCCTTCACTATAAAAAAATCATTCCCCATTTCATCTTTAATAGTAAAGTCGTCTCCAAAACTAAAAATTTTTTCCCGTATTTGGAATCTCATATAATTAATCACCCTTATTAAATTATTTTAGAAACGCCATAATACTTAAAATAAATATTAAGGCGTTTCTTAATGACATAAACTCTAAATCTTATATTATTAGATTATTTATAATCAATTATATTTTAACATTTTTATATGTTTTTATCAATATAAGTAGCTTGAGTTTTCCTCATTTTTTATGATTATATTCATTGCTCTAAGCTAGGGCAACAAGTACACACGCTTGTACAGCTTCAATATCATTATTTTTTGCGTACTGTAATATTTCTTCGCTGACAGTACCTGGCTGAAGCCAAACGTTATTTATTCCAAGTTCTTTACATTGTTTTATAATTGACATTCCTATTCTTGGATTAACTACAAAATCTACTACATCAACTTTTTCAGGTAGATCAGCTAGTTCTTGATAAGCCTTATCTCCATCAATCTCTTTACATTTGACACTAATGGGATATACTGTATAGTTGTTTTCTTTTAACTTCTTATATATTTTATAGCCAAATTTATCCTGGTCATCAGTAGCCCCGATAACAGCCCATTTTTTCGATTCTAACATTATGGTTTCGCTCATATGATCACTCCTTTTATAAAATATCTTTCTTCTGATAATTAGTATACGTAAGAACGATACTTACTACTATGATAATTATTGACAACACTATATATAATGCTTCGAAACCATTACCATTCAACACTTTGTGAACGTCAAAATATGAGAATGGAGTTATATATTTTACAAAATCCAACTTATCAGAAATATTTCTAAAAATATCTAAAAAATACATGACCAGTATTATACCTGTAGATATTGTAGTCGCTTTCTTAGCTTTTCCTGCAAATGCCGAAACTACCAATCCTAGGCTAAAGAATATACATTGAATAATCAATAATACAATCATACTATAAATCAAACTACTTGTTATGGATTCTCCTTTATTATTTATATCAACAAAAATCATAATTGTTAACCCTGTTACAATATTAATGATTAGAACATCTATGAAACCAACTATTATTTTACTTGTTATCATACTACTTCTTGTTATTGGTTTTACCATGAGAAAATCTGCTGTTTTATCTCTAGCTTCTTTTGATATTATTGTCGCACCTAACATTACTGCATGTATACCAGTTATTAAAGCGTAATACATGAATAACACACTATAATAACCCTTTATTTCCGTAAGATTCAATGAAGCTAGACCAAAGGCATTTTTCATAAAATCTGGTAGACTTTCCAGCAATTCATTGGCTTCACTACCCATAGCTGCAAATCCAGCATATTTTGCGAAAGCCATAGCAGTAAATATAATTATACAAACACTCCATATAATAAGAGCTTTCCTATACGCACGTAATTCTCGCAGAACAATATTCATAGAATTTCCTCCTATCTAATGTTCCTTCGTATACTTATACAGAAGGAATATCCTTTTTTTGATATATGACATATGATGCTACTATAAATATAACTGTTAATACTATTGACGTTATTAAATGTGATAAAGAATAAGAAGAATTCTCAGTTATATATCCGCTGTCAAAAAAACCAAAAGGTGATAGATAGCTGTATTTTTCATCTTCTACTGTTTGATTAAAAAGATATATTATATAAAATCCGAAAACAACACCTAACGTAACTGGTAAAACACTTTTTAACTTATTGACAATAGTTCCTATCAAGATACCTAATGCAAATAAGAATAACTGTACAAATAAAAAACTAAGTGTTAATAGAAAGAAATTAGTAAAGTTGTAATCTGCTTTTTTAAATGACTCAACAGCAATTACCGCAAAAACAAAAAACACCACATTCATTATTATAATATGTGTCACCGCCGCCATAATCTTAGGGGTTAGTATATTAGCTCTTCTAAGAGGTTTCACTAGTAAAAAATCAGAAGTCTTGTCTCTTGATTCTTTTGAAGTTATATCCAATCCTAATTTCATAGCGAATATACCTCCTATGAGAAGAATATACGAAAAGGCAAATCCATAGTACCCGATAATATGTGAAACGCTCATATTACTTAGTCCCATTGCTTTTATAAATGCTTCTGGAAACTGACTTATAAGCTTCTCAAACTGTTCTGCTTCTTTTGAATAAGTGGGAAATAATGATATAAATAAAAACAAAACTGCTATGATTGAAACAGTCCATATAATATTACTTTTAAGATATTTCCTAAATTCGAACTTATATATATTCATAATTTAAACCTCCTTTTGATAGTAGTACATGAAAATCTCCTCAAGAGTTGGTTCTTCAACTAGAAGGTTAGCTAATTCTATTCCACCTAATTTGTTAATCATAATATTGATATCGCCTTTATATATAAATGTTGCTTTATTTTCATTTAATTTAAGTTCTGTAATACCTTTAACATCAAAAACTGCTTTTTGAAGATTATTATGGGCTTCAATGCTGAATCTTTTATATTTGCTTTGACGTAAAGATTCTATACTTTCCGTTTTAATAATCTTACCATCCTTGATAATAGCAACTCTATCACACATTCTTTGTACCTCATCTAGTATATGAGATGAAAAGAATATTGTAGCTCCCTTCTCATTTTCCTCTCTGATAAGATCAAAAAATTTCTGTTGCATCAATGGATCAAGACCGCCTGTTGGTTCATCAAGTATTATTAATTTGGGTTCATGAAGTAATCCTTGAACAATACCCACTTTTTTCTTATTCCCAAAGGATAAATCATCAATCTTTTTCTTAAGATCAAGATTCATTATTTCTGCTAATTCATGAATTCGTTTAGTACAATCTTTTCCATAAAAACTTGCAGAGTATTTTAGTAAATCAATAACTTTCATATTATCATAATAAAAAACCTCTGATGGCAGATAACCAATATTCTTTCTTATTTCAGCCCCATCTTTAATGCAATCTTTTCCAAATATCTTTGCACTTCCACTGGTTGGATAGATCAATGACAATAATGTTCTTATAGTTGTTGATTTACCAGCTCCATTTGGTCCGATAAAACCAAAGATTTCTCCTTCTTCAACCTGAAGTGAGACATCAATTATTCCTCTTGATTTACCATAGTATTTGGTAAGTTTTTCTGTTTCAATGATATGCATATGATAACCTCCTTTATTGATAGCAAATAGTTAGGTTTAACTTATTAAGAATTATTATATTCTAAAACCAACGTTTTTATTATTGACTACCTTGGTCAATAATATTGTAGCATATTTTTTTTATAAATTCAATATATTATTAATCGTATAGAGATGTTTTGTCATAGTTAATGTTTTCAATAAAAAGAAGAACCTTCCTAATACGATAAAAAAAGACTGTAGCACAATATAATCTCATGGTATCCATAAGCTATATTATGCTACAGTCAAAAAGTCAGTCAAAAAATACGCTATTAAATTATATCAATCATTAGTCTATCATTTCTATTATTGCTATATTAACTTTATCTCCTTCAGTAATCTCAGTTACTCTTACTTTGTTCCCAAGTGATATATCTTTAACTTCTGCATCTTCTCCATGGTCTTTTATTACTGTTTCTTCTCCAATACTAAAAGTCTTATGAATATCCCCCACATCAACTGTTATTAATTTTTGGCTTATTGTTTCAGCTATAGATACAACTTTTCCTTCATAGACTTTGACTACTGGTTCTTCTACTTGAATCTCAATCTCTTTTACATTTATACTATCACCTTCTGTGATTTCAGTAATCTTAACTATGTCTCCTATTTTTATGTCTTTTACTTCTAATTTATCGTCTTGTCCTTCTTTTTTGATTACAGTATTTTCATCAATTATAAATGTTTTTTCTTTATCATCATCTTTACGTATTGTTACCAATTTATTAGTAGTTGTCTCTGTAAGAGCCATTACTATGCCTTCATAAACCTTAGTAACAATCTGATCAACCTTAATCTCTATTAAAGAAATATAAGAATTATCTCCTTCGATAATTTTTATAATCTTAACTGTATCCCCTATGTTGATATCATCAATCTTCAATGAAATATCTTTGCCTTCTTCTTTAATCACAGTGTCTTTATCTAAAACAAAAGTCTTTTCTTTACTGTCAACCAAAATACTTATTTTGCTATCTTCCGCTGACTCTACAACCTTAGTAACTTTACCCTTATAAGTCTGTAATATTTTGTCCACCTTTTCTTTTGATACCTCAATATAAACTACCTTATGATCAAAGAATTCAAGTTGTAATTTATCTCCAACCTTTAAATCTGTTAACTTAATCTCTTTATCATTTAAATCATAGATGACTACGTTCTCGCTAAGTAGATATCTTTCTGATTCAAACTCATCTTTTATAGTAATAATACCATTAACAACTTGAACAAATTCTCCCATTTCTACCTCATCTTTATCACAATCTATTTTATCATCTAATCTTGAAAATAGAATTGCCATTTCGGCTCTAGTTAAATTACCATTGGGATTAAAAATCTTTCTATAACCTGACATCAATCCTAACTCGTTTATTAGATATATATAACCACAATTCCCTTCTGGAATCAAAAAATAATCTTCAAATTCTAGATCTTCATCTTCGTTATCAATAGCTTTATCTTCCATCCCTATAGCCCTTATGATATATTTAGCTACAGCATATCTTTTAGCTGGCTTATCCGCATCAAACTTTTTCAGCTCATCTTTAGTGATAATACCTTTTTTGTAAGCATACGCCAAATAAGGAACTGACCATTCAGGTATGTCAAGCTCTTCTATCAATTCTGGAATTTCATCTAATTCTTTTGCATCATCTTCCCATCCCATAATTCTAAGAGTCATAACAATAACTTCAATATTTTTAGCAGATTTATTAGGTAAGAACTTACCATTTCCATCACCTAAAATATAATTTTTGACGCTCATGCGTTCAATGTCTTTGTTAGCCCAATGCTCTCTTTCAACATCTTGGAATTTTTTTGTATATTTATATTCCCAAGTTTTATATTGGTCTACATATTTTTTATATATTTCATTCCAATTAATCTTGTTCTTACCTTTATTACTTTTGTGATTTTTTGCCATAGCTACATTTGAAAATAACAGTGAAAATGCTAATATCATTGTAACCAACTTTACTAATTTTTTCTTTTTCAAAATAATAACCTCCTATTTTTTGTTTATTCATTTGGGTATAATATCTATTCGTACACTTTTTTACCATTTTAGGGGTATTATTATTTTTATTTATAGTTTTTTATATTTTTATTCTTTATATTACCATTATGATTATCTCGTTTGTCTTTATTAGTAATGGTCTTATCTTTTTTCTCTCTTTCTTTAATATCTTTTTCTTTAGTATCATTTTCTTCATCATTTTTTTTCTTTCTATTTTCCTCCTTGATATCTACACGATTTTTTCTGTCATCATTATTGCTTTTCCCATCATCCCTTGAGTTGTTTTTATTTTTATCATTAACTCGTTCATTAATATCTTTTTTTATTTTTTCCTTGTGAATTTTGTCAGTTCTTTTGTTAACCTTATCAGTTTCAGTTTTTCTCTTTTTATCTTTTCTCTTATTTTTAGCTTTTGAGTTTAATTTTTTAACTTTACTCTTATTATTTGGTTTATTTTCTATTTTTGTTTTATCTTCTATTATCTCAATAAGTTCGTTAATTGTTCTTTCTTGAAGTTTTTCTTTATTATATGAAGGATCCACTTTTTTAACTTCATCTATTAAAGCAGCTTTTCCTGGTGATTCATTATTACTCTTCGCTTGTTGATAAGCATCCTGATGAATTTCTACAGTATACACATTTACATTTTTATCTTCATCTATGGATTGTTTCACATTGTCTATTGTCTCTTCTTCTAATTTATCAAAAGTAAGTAGTACATTTACTTCATCATTATTATCTAATGTACTTACAGCTATTATATCTCCTAATATTGTTTCTACCTTTTTATTTTTATAGTTAGATATATTATCAACTACACTTATACCATCTTCATTCATGCCATTAATTTCTAATATCCTATTAAATCTATTGTAAATAATTTCAATGCTAGGGTTAATATCGACATTAATATATCCATAAGGTGTGTAATATGCATAAGCACTAACTCCAAATCCACTAATAAGGAATACAATCACTATTATGGCAGCTATTCTTCTGAAATTAATGTTTGATTCACCAATATTTATTTCCATTCCAACTTCTATATGATTATTTGGTTTATTTATCTTTCTAAATCTACCGTCTTTTGTTAATACAGTTACATCATCGTTATCTATTTCCATAACTACTGCTCGCATATTTTCACCTCCTATAAATATTCTTTTAAATACCCATAATCTCCCATTTTAATAATTATTAGAGCTATAATATATATTCGTCCACGTTCTATCTTTTTTCGGTGTATTTTCATTTTTTCTTCTATTTTTTGAATAGGTAATCTTTTATTACTATGTATATAATCCATCAATTCATCGTCTGAGACGATTAAAATGGCAATTTTATTATATAATTTCCTAGTTCTCTTATGTTTTGGAGAATGGTCAATAAGTTTGGCAAAGTCAAGTCCCCAAGTCAATAATTCTTTTTTAAATTCAATTATCTCCATCTGCCTTAATTCATTCTCACTCTTTATTTTATATAAATCTATACTCTTTTTATCAATTAAATCTATATTCTTACTCATATCATCATTATAGAGTATTAGATTGTTACCAGGCTTTGAATTTTTTCTTTGATAATCAATAAGCCTTCTACTTATAACTATCTTCGAGAAGGTTAGAAAACTGCCTTTATCTTTTTCATATTTATCAATAGCTTCATTGAATGCAATTAAACCGATTGACAACTCTTCATCAATACCATATTCAATATATCTACCTACTTTATTTTGAATTATTGATGCAATAAATGGCTTGTACTGCTCAATAAGCGTATTTCTCATATGTATATTATCTTGCGCTATTAATACAATTTCATCTAGCGACTTGTCCTTTTCCAATTTTTTCACCTCCCTACTAATAGTATAAGATTATATAGTTTCAAACAAATGGTAATTTTTACCTATACCCTATTATATCGGTGATTCAAGATTAAACCCTTTGACAGCAACCATTACTCTTGTTGATTTTTTATCAAATTTTATTAAATTTTGTTTGCATTTTTATAAACATCAAATAATATTGTTTGCATTGTATCCAATGATATGTTATTATCAATTCAAATAATATAAGAGGTGTCAAAATGATAAATAATGATTTATTTTGGAATGCAAGTATTAATGATTTAAAAAAAGGTTATTCATATGATGAGGTCAATGATAGCTATATTTGCCTTATATGCGGTGATAAATTAGAAAATGGCATAATCCATAATTACAATGATAAACTAATAACTTCTGAAAAGAGAATGCAGCATCACATTGATGAAATTCATGGTGGTACATTCAACTTTTTGCTTAATCTAAATAAAAAGTACACTGGATTAACTGATAATCAAAAAGAAGTCTTAGACTGTTTTTACAAGAACATGAATGATAAAGAAACATCAAAAGAATTGCATATATCTGAATCTACAATCAGGAATTATAGATTCAAATTACGAGAAAAAGAAAAACAAGCAAAGATTTTTTCAGTTTTGATGAAATTAGCCAGTAACAATTCTGATGATAACAAAATAATAGAACCCCATAAAACTGCTACAATGATTGATGATAGATATGTAATTACAGAAGAAGAGAGCAAAAAAATCACAAAAAGATATTTTACTGAAGAAGGAAGATTAAAAGACCTACCTTCCAAAGAAAAAAGGAAAATAATTATATTAAGACATATCGCTGAGAATTTCAAACCTAATTATAGATATAAGGAAACTGAGATAAATAGGATATTAAAAAGAATATATGATGACCATGCAATAATCAGGCGATATCTTATTGAATATGGTTTTCTTGATAGAGCCAATGATTGTAGCTCTTATTGGGTTAAATGAGTCATATGCTAAAATACCAAATTTCATAAGACTATACTATTAGTATAATGAATACTTTATTTATATACTTGAAATTCTTGCGTCTTTAAATTAAACTATATAAAAGAAGTTAATTTTTTGATGCTATGACATAAATAATTTATAAAAAAGAGGTATTCGTTATGCTAATTAATATATTACAACACTGCTCCCTATTTCAATCTCTAAACACAGATGATATTGAATCCATTCTATCTTCTATAGATTATGATGTCATTAGTTATGCAAAAGATCAAATAATAAGCACTGAAGGGGAAGAATGCAATAAAATAGGTATAGTCATAGAAGGTGATATTGAAATACGAAAAATATATCCTCTTGGAAAATCAATTACTGTAACAAGATTGAATCCCAGTGATATCTTTGGTGAAGTAATCCTTTTTTCTAATATGAAAAATTACCCTTCTACTTTATTTGCTTGTACCTCACTAAAAGTACTTTATATTACTAAAAAGCAGATTATCGATCTTATGGAACATCGACCTGTAATAATGAATAATCTACTTAATATACTATCAAGTAAAATACTGACACTTAATAAAAAACTTAGAAATCTTTCATATGAAAATATGCGTCAAAAGATTGCTGATTTTCTACTATCTGAATACAAAAAACAAAAGAACCTATATATAGAACTAAATATCTCAAGGAAGGAAATGTCCGAGACATTAGGTGTCACTAGACCTTCTCTATCTAGAGAACTTGCTCTTATGAAAAGTAAAGGTATAATTGATTACCATAAAAATACTATAAAAATAAACAACCTCCAAATGCTTGAAGATTGCTTATTCTAATTATCTGTATAATCTAATCCTGTACTGCTTCATCATTATCATTATCGTTATAATATATATCATAGTTTTTGATTTCGTCATATCCTAGATTCTTTGCATATTCTTTTAATATACCATTTTTAATATCTTTGTAGATATGCATGAATTTATTAGCTCTACCGCCACCATTAGTATCTTCAAGTAGAACAAATTGTAATTTATAGAATCTAGCTAGATCACTATCTTTGTCATCTAACCATCTTATAGCTTCATCAATATTACCCTCATTTATTAATTTATGGAACTCTTTAAAACCCGACCTGTCCATATTGATAAATTTGTTAGTCAAGAGTTCATAATCAGCATTATGATATTTATTAGTATACTTAGTAATAACTTTCCCTAATCCTTCCATATCATCTTGCAGCAAATATATTCCTATCATTTTCTCTATGACAGTATCATTTAAATAGCTACCAATTAATCCATTATAATTTTCCAAAGCATTATTATAGTCATTGAGATAGTAATAACTCTTAGCTATATAGTATTGTTGAATATCGACATCTTCATCATAGTAACCTATGGCTGTTTTATAATCATTTAAATCATAGTAACAATATCCAATAGCTTCTTTTATTTCTGGTATAGACATAGCTTCATTAATCATAAGTAAATGTTCTAATGCCTTCTTATAATCGATATTTGACTCATCATCGTTATCATCCCATTCTCTCATGTACATCTTAGCTAAAGTTTTACGAATATGTAGATCATCAGGATTTTCTAATAGTTCTTTTTCATATTGTGCAACAGCTTTACCAAATTTCTTGTCAATTAATAATTTATCTCCTTCTGTCCACTCTTCACCCTCAATCTCAATAGTTTGAATAGGTACATTAGAATAAGAACCATAATTGTCAATCCAACAATCCCTCTCATCATATCCTCCTGTAATCTTGAGATAGTATTTCCCCGAATGATATAGAGTATCTAGTAATGATTCTACATGAATAATGCCATTAGAAGAGCTATAGCCCATACTAAAATAATCTTCTCTTTCTTTATCTACGTCAAAGCATATAGTATTTCCTCTAAATTTTGTATTGGAATAATAATTAATATTATAACAATCGTCTTCATCTCCATTTATAAGTGATAATCCTACTTTATAATAATCAAAATCCAGATAGTCATGACTTACCTCGAATTGAAATCTATTATTATCTATCTTTTTGATTCCTACTTTTATTGGTGAGTATAGATTAATATTTCTTGTATATGAATTGTTTCCTTTCATCTCAATATCTCTATAGCCTTTGTCAAACTCTATATTTTGACCTTTTATTCTATTCCAAGGAACGCATAGACCTAATGCATAGTTTCCATTAGGTGTATTTTCAATAACATATTGCCCATTTTCATCTGTTACAGCAACTAAGTTATCTCTATATACAAATCCCATCTGACTACTTACTCCATCCATTGATGTTAAAAACACTAACATATTTTCTACTGGCTTACCATCACTGAGTATTGCTCCTTGTATAGTATTATCTGCTCTCTTGTTATTTTTCATTTTCATAGATGAAATACCTTCATTAAGATAGTCGATAATTCTAAATTTCTTGTCTTCGGCAAATATATGATCGCTGAATTCCTTATTACTAAAATCCTTTTTACCGCTTAACATACTGTAATAATTAGCTACTGTATCCCAATAAAATTCATATTCCTCATTATAATATTTTTCTATCAAACTTGAAGCTTCATCAATATTGCCTAATTCAATATTCATCAATGATAGATACATATTCTTTAAAGTCTCATACTCTTTATCTTCAAATATACTTTCCTTAAGCAAATTCATAGCATTTTCATTGTATCCAGCATACCAATTGACTAGAGCAGTGTATAATGTATAGTTATCAAAATAATCATTATCTCTATGATATTCTAATAATGTATTATAAGTATCATTTATATTGTTAATACTCTCCTCGCTCACTACTCTAGTATCACCATTAACAGTACTGAATCCATCTTGTACAGTAACTATTATTTTATTAAATACTTTATTATTTTCATTACTGAACAAAATATTTTCTAGAATCTTAATTTGCCCCCAAACGCTCTTATCATCTTCAGGATGCTCCTTTACCAACCTATTATAATAAGCATTACTACTATTTCCCTTGTTCATATTTCCTAATAGATAATACATATCTGGAGAATTGAAATTAATTCCAATATATCCTATTATCAATGCACAAACGAATATAATAATATGTTTTACCTTTATTGTTATATACTTCATAAGCTATTTACTCCCATCAATTAATAAAATATTTCATCTGAGGCTTGATATCTCTATATATTGAATTTCACTATCTTTAATGTTATCAGGTGTTAATCTAAATGCCTGATAAGATAAAAATACTACTGCGACAGCTGTAACACTAACCCCTACTATCAATTTGTTAACTGGAATTCTAAGCTTGTAATTAAAAAATCTATTGAGTATGCTTTTATTTCTGCGGTTCTTCAATTCTCTTAGAACGGAGTCTTGAGATTCATCATTGAAAACTATATCCTTCAACTCACTATCCAATGTTTTTCCAACTAATCTACTCATCTTATCATCATTCATCAATAAACACCTCCTCTAGATGCTTTTTAATATTATCCCTTGCATATTTCAATCTACTTTTAACTGCACTATTGGTTAAATTCAGTATATCTGATATATCAGCAACAGAGAATTTTTGATAATAGTAAAGTATAATTATTTCTCTATATTTTGGTTTAATCTTAGCTAGACACTCTGTAACAGCTATTTTATCAAGACTTTCATCTTCACTGCACTGATAATTATTCATTACATCCTCATAATTATTTCTATTTTCTCTACGGAACCAATTTTTTCTCATAATCTGTCTACACTCATTAGTTAATATAGTATACAAATAATTTTTCTCATTACTTTCATGTCGATAATCATTAATACTATAGTAAAAGTTGATGAATGTCTTTTGTACCGTATCTTCCGCCAAATGTTCATCCTTAACCATCATGTAAGCATATCTTTTCAGCTGAGTTCCATACCTGCACATTACATTTTTCAAGTATTCTTCATTATTTAATTCAAACATTTGTGTTTCATCACTAGTGGTTACCATTTTTTCTCCCTTAACACCTATTATTTAACACACATTATTTATAGGAAAATATAGATTCTATTATTACTTTACAATATATAGATGCATCAAAATCATGTTTGGTTGCAAAATTTAATTATATTATTATTGATACAATTAATATTTTAACATAATTATTTATCCTATATCTATATATAACAATTAATACGCATCGTTAAAATTTCTTAATACATAATATACAGCCATTTTTATGGAATTATGTTTTCAATTTCGGTAATTAATCTTGTTATCATTTTAAGGTAGTAAAATTATATTTTTAATTACCCTTATAATGTATTCATCTAATGTATTTTCCCCCATCAAAAAAAGTCTCACTCCTAACAAAATAAGAGAAAGACATTTTTTATTATTATTTTTTATTATCATTTTTGTTAAAGATATTGGCTATTAATACAATTAATATACCTACAACTATTAAAAATAAATCAGGATAATAATTAGACATCCATGATCCACTCCAATAATTCAATTTAGTAAATAACAAATCAGATATAACGATTAATAATGTTAAGTTATTAATATAGCACATGTCAAATTTATTATTTTTTAATATTACATTTAAGATAATAATTAATAATACTATAAATATTATCACAGAATTGTTGATTATAAATATCTGTATATCTATTATTAAACTACTTATAATTAAGAATAGACCAAATAATTGAATTTTTTTGCATTTGTTAATCATAATTATATTCTCCTTTCTATTTATCTTTTATAATTAAATATTTAGCATAATTATAATATATTTTTTGCATTATGTAAATAAATAAAATAAATATTGACATATTAATACATTATACTATATACTGTATACAATATAATGCATTATATTACATAATATAATTTTAAAAAAGGGAGCCACTAAAATGAAAAGAACCAGAACATTTACAACATTAGCTTTGTTATTTATATTATTATTAACTTCAAATTATAATGTTAATGCAGCAACTACTGTAACAAAAACTAATGGTACACAAAAAATAGAAGAAACAAAATATACCTATAGTGAATATTATGAATATTTAATAGAACAAAAGGAATATGAACAAGCTAATAATTTTAGAAAAACGCATCCAATTACAAGATATATAACCAAAAGATCCTGTCCTAGTTGGGTTGATTACATTAAAGTTATAAAATTTTCAGATCCACAAGGTGAAATTTTTAATATTATTACTGTATTTGCTGTAGAAATTCATGAACATACCCAATTACCAATCCAAGCAATTACATCTTATGTTGAGGGCACTGCTAACATAAAAGTTAATGGAGTTTCAGGATTAAAATGGATAAATGATTTTGACCCTATAGTAACAATAGCTGATAATAAATATTCTGTTAAAATTCAAGGTAATGGATCATTGTGTGGAGAAATAGATGTCCAAGCCAAAGCTGGATTTGAAGCACTAGGTTTTAGTTTTGGAGTAACAACTGGTACAAAGATATATACCTCAATGGATAAATACATTGAACATACATGGCATTCAATGACTGATAAATAGTATATTTATTAAAAACTATAGCTTAATAGCCATTAAGCTATAGTTTTATTAATTTGTATAAATGAATACCACCGGCTATGTCTGTGGTTCTAAAAAGCTTATAGATATGAGTAGAAAAAACAACCTCCAATGCTAAGATAGAAGCAGGTTTGCCGACCGCATCTATAATAGACAAAGGAGGAAGTCCAAATGGAAAACAAAACACGTTTTACGGGTGGTGGTGATTTAATTAATACCTCAAAATCCTTAAATTATTAAAATATACATATTTGATAAATATTTCTCTATTTCATATTATAAAAGAATAATTTTAATCCCACTACAATTACATTAGAATTTTTCTTGGCAATTTTTTTCATAACTTCATAATAACCTTCAAATAATTCTAATTTATCATTCTCGATTACTTCTTTGCTATAACAAGCTATCTCATACACTTTTATTAACTCCATCAAATTGTATCTATCTAAGTCAAGTTGACCATTAATCCCTTTAGCGTATTCTCTAATAGTTTGATTAGGATATTTCTTGTATCCTGCAATTTCCATCAATATTAGTGTTTTTGTAAATAATTTGATAATCTTGTTAGATGTAGTACTAGTTTCATAATACTGTTTACGTTTTCTAAGTCTAGATATAATCATTAAGATACTTATTACTAACACTATTGTTATCAAGAAAATAATTATATAGCAGATTGGTATTTTTTTCTCTTTTGTATTATTATTTTTCAGATCATCTATTTGCGTGTCACTAATATCTGTTTGTGGTGACTTAAAATAATCAGTCCTTATTGTCTCCTGGACAAAATCAAAACCACTTGTAGGCTCAAAAGGTAACCAGCCGTAACCTTCCAAATAAACCTCCACCCAAGCATGAGCATCATATCCAGTTACTATTCTCTTATTATTTTTTTGTTTTTCTATATCTTTATTTTTATTACGGATATTGTCTGCATCTTCTTTATCTTGCTCTTTGATTACGAATCCCTTAACATATCTAGCAGGTATTTCAACACTTCTAAGCATCATAATCATAGCTGTTGCGCTATATGTACAGAAACCTTCTTTTGTTTCAAACAAAAAATTATCTATTATATCTTCACCATCATCAGGTAAATCAGTTATAAACGAATAATCTATCTTAGATTTCAAATATATCTCTATTGCTTTGGCTTTGTCATAATCATTGTGATAATCTTTCGTTATATCATCCGCCAATTTTTTTGTTCTATCAGTTATTGAATCTGGCATCTGCATATATTCTTGTCTTATTTTCTTAGACTTATAGATTAGGTTTTCTTTATAACTTGAACCGCTAAAACTTTTATAAATGTCTTTTCTACTTCTCTTCATCATATTTTGAAACATTTCCATGTTATATATAGGTTTTAGATAATTTATAGAACATGTAAAATCTTTTTCAAGAATCTTATTATATCTAACCACTTCACTTGCATCATATTTAAAGAAAGCATTAGAATTATTACCATCATTATCATATATAGAAATATAATTGGTTGGTGTAAAAAGTATGTTTGTTGCTATATTCTTATATATTATACCAACCTTTTCTTCTTCAAAGAAACTATCTGTTATATCTTTGTACTCTCTATAAATTGAATCATCTTTAATATATTTTTTTGCTACCTCTTGTAATCCAAAAAGATGTTCATCTCTATCATTAATCTCGTAGTCATAATTCACATAATAATCCCATTGTTTTCCATCAAAAACATTACATACACTACCTCTTAGATATATTGGATAATCTGTATAAACATATAATAGTGGTTTACTAGTAGTTTCAACTTTTGGTTTCAATAGTTCGGTAGATTCATATGGAACCGCACTTTCATCTTTGTCGTCTATAGAAGAATCGTCATCTCCACCCGATTTATCTGAACCTTCTTGTCCAGCATTTTTTTCTCTTATATTATTAATGTATTCTTCAATTGCCGTTCCAATATCATACATAAATAATAACGGCCTAGGCTTCAATCTATACAGATTTCCTGCTAAGAATACTAGAATCAAAGAGAATATGATTGAATTTACTGCTAGAAGATAAAACCCATGTTTGTTTTTATTTTTTATGTTCTTGTTGTAATAAAAATAAAAATAGTTGGTAATAATAGCAACTACAAATATATAGAAACCAATTACATTATAGTATCCTCTAACAAATGAAGCAATTAAAAATGTTGCTAACCCTATCATTGCTAACCCTATAAAATAATATTTGCATTTTGATATTGATATTACAATTAAACAAGTAAGAAAAGTAATTATCAATATAGGGAAAATCTGATCCTGCATTTTTAACAATGCATCATTTACTATTGCATCATTATATATCTCTATGTATCCATTAACTTTCGAAACAACGTTTACTATATTTTCAGATACTACTAATATAACATAACCTACTATTGATAGTGATGTCACACTTACAACACTAACCAAGAAAAACTTTATGTTAAGTGTAATTATCGATAATGCTGTATATGTAACAATTATTATTGCAAATAACTTAACATAAGAAATCTCATACCACATCAAACCTGTAATAGTTATCGTTATGCTAAAGACCATTAGTATCTTGGTAAGCTCAAACAAACTACCATCAATTATGTTTTTCAGATTTCTCCCCATAATTTCTTTTCCCTCACTTATAAAGAAGTTCCCTCTACTAAAGTATCTAAATCACTATCATAAGAAATACTTATTAAATTATATCCTTCTGCGTTAAGTTTTTCCAAGCACCTAATATTTTTATTATTACTGATATATATATATAGGATTGTTATTTTCGTTTTTTGAACGTTAAGCTGTTTTAAACTCCCAATAAAACCATCACATATATTTGATGTAATAATATATTGATTACTATTAATAAAATTCTCACAACTATCTTTATAAAAATAATCTAAAACCGATCTACCAAAATCAAACTTACGGGTAAATTCAAGTACAGCACATTCTTCATAAATCATTTGGAAATCATTATAATCCTTACCTTCAATGGATACATTTCTCACATCATTAAAAATAAAAGTAACAACCTTGTTATGTATAAGAAGATAATTAATAATCATTACACAGGTTTCAATCATTTTATCTTCAACAGCTATGTTCAATTCATAATCATAATAATGTTTGTTGGAATCTAATATTATATTAACTGCATTACTGATCTCCCCGCTATACTGCTTAACCATAAGTTCATTATACTTGGATGACAATTTCCAATGGATTTTATTTAATGTATCACCTTTTTCATATTCTCTAATATAAGAAATATTATTCTGCTCCTCCATTGTTTTCTCACTTAGATTAGTTACTTCATCAACATCTACATCACTGGTAGGTAAATAGATTAATTCCTTGATGGATGGATAAACTATCATTTTGATAGTATCAAGGCTCTTGAATTCTTTGGAAAACAATCCTAAATAATCGTTTATGATAATAGATTTAACACCTAATTTATAATATCCTCTATAATTACACCTAAGAGGTATTACTATCTCTTCCTTAGTTTTGGGATATAATACAATGGTTGGAGATTCAAATTGATTTTTAAAGAGTATTTTGTCAGATTCAAGTTTTAGTTTGATAGGACAGTAAACTAAGTTGTCAGTATTAAATAGTGTAACCGTATAATTTATTTTATCTCCTTTGACAATATTCTTTTTACTTACCTTATGGCTGACTTGAAATCTATTATAAGTTAGTAATATTGAAGCAAACGATAAAATAGGTATTAATAATAGAATATAGAAAATGGTTGTTAATATGTACCCTTCAATATAATAAGTCAATATGCCCATAATCAGTAATATTATTAGATACAACCTATTTTTTTTCATGGTGATCACCAGTTGGTACTTCTACTTGTTTCATGATATCATTCAGAATATGTTCTGGAGTTGTTTTGTTGAACTTAGCTTCGTTTCTAAGGATTAGCCGATGAGATAAAACTGGTAAAAATATTTCCTTCACATCGTCTGGAATAATAAAATCTCTACCTTCATATAGTGCAAATGCCTTTGCAGCTAGTAGTACATTCAACGAACCTCTTGGACTCGCTCCCAAAACCAAGTCATCTGATTCTCTTGTCATGGCAACAAGCTTAACAATATATTTCATGATTTTATCACTGCAATAAATATCACGGACTTTACTTTGCAGATAAATGATATCCTCACAATTAGCCACTGGTTGTAAAGATTCAAATGGATTTTTGTGTTCATATAATTCTAGTATTTTCTTTTCTTCATTTTCTTTTGGATACCCAATAGATATTTTCATGATAAATCTATCGATCTGGGCTTCTGGCAAAGGATAAGTTCCTAAATATTCAATAGGGTTTTGGGTTGCTAGTACCATAAAAGGTTTTGGTAGTTCATGGGTCTTACCATCAACAGTTACCTGTTTCTCTTCCATTGCTTCTAATAGACTTGACTGAGTTTTAGGCGGTGTTCTATTAATCTCATCTGCCAAAAGTATATTCCCCATTACGATACCTTTATGAAATTCAAACTCATTAATTTTCTGATTATACATTGAAAAACCTGTTATATCTGACGGCATGACATCAGGTGTAAATTGAATTCTATTGAAAGAGCCATTTATCGATTTTGCTAGAGCAGATACTAACGTTGTCTTCCCTACCCCTGGAACATCTTCAATCAGAACATGAGAATCACATGCCAATGAAATAACCATCAGCTTTATGACATCTTTTTTCCCTACAATTACTCTTTCAATATTTTCAACTATATCCAGTAATATTTGTCTTGATTTCTCCATAAAAACCTCCCTCATACCTTTTGTATATCTTGCTATATTATTATGGTACTCAAAAAATGTCTTATACTAAAAATTATATCATAAAAAATATTAATATTGAATCTGTGTAAAATAATAGCATAGTCTATTAAATGAAAATACATAATATCTATGCTGTGTTATATAAAATATTATTGAACTTACTCATATCTTTATTGCATCTACAAAACAGTGCATATGCTTGGGCGTAAATATCTTGAATCCTTCTGCTAGTTTGTAACCATTAGATTCGCCTATTTCTTTACTTTTTAAACGCAGATAATCTTTCATCATCTTTAAATCATCTTTATCGAACTGACTTATATGAGTAGCTATACTTTTTATTTTAGTTTCAAAATAACCACCAATGTCAATGATTGTGTTAGGATATGTAGTATGATAAAAGCCTATGCCTTGTATCCCGAAACTCTCATAAGTGATACCTTCCTCATTACTTGGATAATGAGGAAATAATGCAAACAAACAAGCTTCAACCGTAGCTTTTCCTACTTTTATATGGTCTGGATGACCTTCATACATTAGCCAAGGATCAACTGTTATAACAATCTCTGGTCTAACTTCCCTTATGACCTTCACAATCTTACCAGCCATATCTGAAACAGAAATATTTGTCAATTCATCAAAGTTAAGTGAAATTACTTGTTTTACTCCTAGGATATCTGCTGCTTTTTCTTGTTCTTCTTTTCTTATATAAACCAGTTTATCCCTCTTCATAAATGGGTCTACAGTTCCCATACTACCATTTGTCACGGTTAAATAATATATCTCACAACCATTCTTTGCTAATTTTGCAATCGTACCTCCTGCCCCTATATCATTATCATCGGGATGAGGCTGTATAAACAAGATTCTACCTGCATCTTCAATGCTAGGTATCTTAAATATTGTACTTGCTACCAAATATAACTCCTCCTTTAACTATAAAACCACCTAAACAATATATTATCATACAAAAAAAATTGAATCAACAGAAAGTTTATGCGTTTTAAATATATCATTGATATTTTTATAATTATTGATGTATAATTAAGTCTACAAAATATTATATTGCAATATTCATAATCAATTACTTATTAAAGGAGATGATTTTAATTTGAATGAATCAATGGACAACAAAAAAAGCGTATCGACCTTAAGGTATTCATTAGGTATACTTGGTCTGCAAATCCCTAGTCAGGCTTTCACAGTTTTTCTTCTGTACTATTATGTGGATACTCTTAACTTAGCAGTAGGTTTGGCAGCACTAGGACGAGGTATATTCTCTGTATGGGATGCAGTAGATAATATTTTATTTGGTTATTTATCAGATAATACCCGTACTAAATGGGGAAGAAGAAAACCCTGGATAATTGGAGCATTACCATTTTACATAATATTTTTTATAATGGTTTTTTCTACCCCGGCAGGTTTTACAGAGGGTAATAAACTATTTTGGTATTTTACAATAATAATTTTTCTGTATGAAACTTTTGCAACTATCCTATGGGGTAATTATGGAGCCCTTTTTCCTGAACTCTTTAGAAAAAGCTCCTTAAGAGCAAAAGCTAGTGGATTCAAACAGGTCTTTGCCATCATTGGTACAATTATCGGTATGGCTGTAACTCCAATAATATATAAAAGCATTGGTTTTACAATGATGGCTGTTATATATGGTATTATAGGCGCTTTGATATTGCTATACTCAATACTTGGAAGTCATGAAGATAAAACTTTGATTAATACTCCCAAAATTCCTTTTGTCAAAGCTTTCAAAGAAACTCTTAGCAATAAATTATTTTGGATATACTCTATTGCCTATACCTTCATACAATTTGTATTTGGTCTGCTTATAGCCGCTTTACCATTCTATGCAGAATATTCATTAGGGTTAGACTCCAATGAGACTTCCCTATTGATGGCATCTATATTTATTATAGCTATACCTGCAGTAATCATATGGACTAAGCTTGTAAAAAAAATAGGTGCTTCTAAAACCTGGTTGATAGGTGTAGCCGTTATTGGAATAACAGTAATACCATTAGGTTTTTCGTATAATTTTACAACTGGGATTATTTCGGGAATGCTATTAGGTATTGGCTATTGTAGCGTTCTAATAAGTGGTGAAGTAATTACTTCTGAGATTATTGATAAAGATGCTGAGAAAACGGGATCAAGAAGAGAAGCAATCTATCTCAGTGTATATGGGTTCATAATAAGAATCAGCGGTGTTTTTCAAAGTATTGCTTTTGCACTTATTGGTGTGTTTTATGGTTATGTTAATGGAGATAATCCAGGTCCTAATCCAGCAGGTGCATTTAGATTCTTAATGTCAGTCATTCCATTTGTATCTTTAGTAATAGCATTTTTCATTGGAATTTTATATAGAAAAGAACAGAAAAAATATTAAATATTATAGTAAAAAGAAGACAGCTACCGATCGCTGTCTTCTTTAAGGAGAAGGTATTTAAAAAAATAAATTTTTGGGGGTTTATAGGTTTTTATGGGGTTTTCTTACTCTTATTATTATACAGGATTTTTAAAATAATGCTACACAAACATCCATTTAATTTACAATTCTTTTTGTTTATATTTTACTATATAAATTTAGCAATATACTTTTTACTTGGAATAAGTAACAAATACCTTTAGCAAAAGATAATTTTCTTTGATTTGCGTTACTTTTATTGCTTTTTCAGGATAATTAGGTCGTAAAAACAGGGGCTATTTATTTTTAAAAATAGTGTCTATCCTCCTCTAACCTCTTCACTCAGTAGTTTCCTAAACATTAAGCTATTTCAAATAATATTTATTTTTTTTCAGTTATTTCGGCAAATTATTAATCCATTTATGTGTATAATATAATTACAGGCTGCTAGATTATTTAGTTAAGGAGTGTTATTATGAAAAAGTTTTTTAATATTTTAATTGTACTTTTATTAGTCACTTTACCTATGTCTTCTGTACATGGAGCTACTTCAATAACTCAATCAAGTATTATAGAACCATTAGCAAAAACGTCACCTATCTACATAGTAGGACCTTATGATGAAAATTCAGATATAGGTTATATTAAACATACTGATGCCAATGGAGACTATTACACTAGAGTTAGAGAGACAAAATTAATTAAAGGGCCTTCCGATGATGACCCTGTCATAGATTATAAGAGATTTGGAACTATCTACAGAACAGATAATTTCTCAGGATCATTAAATGAAACAGTTTCTATATCCCATTCAGTTTCTACTTCCGAGTCAAATACAACATCTGTATCTGTATCCTTGGGTATAAAAATATCCAAAATTTTCTCATCAAATGTTAGCTCAAGTCATTCACATACCGTTACTAAAACAGTAGGAAATACTGTTACAAAAAGCTATAGTAAAGGTTTTAATTATGGTTTTCCAATAGGAAATGCTCCTGCTAATTGTACAAAAGCTGAAAGAGGAGTTGGATTCCAATTTTCAACCTATCGTTCACTTATTGATGTCAAAAAATTAGTTAACGTTAAGAAATACATTGATATCGTAAGAGTAAGACATATCAATGAATGCAGTATCTGCAATAATAATTCAGGAAGACCAATTCCAGGGCATTTTCATGATGGTTTTGTTGGTAATGTTTATACATTGGCCGATGGAACAGAAGAAAGAGTCGAAGATTATTTTCTAGATGATATGATCAGAATGGGAATAATAAACACAGAAACTATGCAGTTCAGAAAAAATGTAAAAGAATGGAAGAGAGAGGTTGTTGAAGGAGAAGTTAAAATACCTTCAAATGTTTTAGTAACAACTTATTTTGATAAAGATGGTAATATTTTAGATGATGAAGGAAATATTGTAAATTACTAATGATTCGCTATCCAATTATGGCAGTCTGTTTATGAACTCATTAAGAGAATAATTTATAGTTTTTTTAATCAGAAGGGGCTTATCCTTAGTTCATTCCATAAGCCCCTTCAACAAAGTATATTTATTCTAATTTTTCCTGTGCTAACTCTGTAATTTCTTCTCCACCAGCCTTATACCACTTTTCAACAAATTCATCAAATTTCTCAATCCCTATTTCACCATTTATAATTTTATAGGAATATTCTTTGTATAGATTATCCATTTCATCCCACTTGGTACCATATTCCTTAGGAATTTCAAAGTTAATATCTTCAGTATAATATTTATCCGTTATATCCAGAGATTCTTGAGCTATGTCAGACAGTAATGGAACTGGTGATTCCCATGAAGGTACATCAAAAAATCTTGCATACCATTCCTCACCTTTTCTAGTACGTGTAATATTACCATTATCATCTGTTGTATATTCTCTTCCTTCAATTCCAAGTCTATCTAATAATTGTCCCTCATCAGAAGCCATGAATTCCAATACTCTGAAGGCCAAATCTATCTGCTCACACTGAGCAGATATCCCAAACCCTCTATCTTCTCTTGTAACATCTACTGGAGCTAATCCATTACCGCTATTTCCTATAGGGGGGTCAAGGGGAATCAAGTCAGTTTCAACTCCTACATTTTTTAGTTTGGTATTATAGATTTCAATGACTTTTCCTGCTGAACCTATAACCATACCAACTTTTCCTGTATATAATTTTTCTTCCATAGAATCCCATTTAGTTATAGCATACTCTGGGTCAAGTATTTTTTCTTCTACCAATTTACGATAAAAAGCTAATTTCTCTTTTTCACACCAACTTACCTTTGAATAAATATATTTGCCATTTTCATCTTTTATCCAAGTAGTAGGCATTGAAAAAGCAGCATTGAAAATATCATCAAGTCTATCTGTATCCCCTGTAACTGTTATGCCATAAGCATCTTTTTTACCATTATGGTCAAAATCACTATTTGCAAATGCTTTTAATACATTGTAATAATCTTGAACAGTCTCGGGAACAGATAACTCTAATTCATCTAACCAATCTTTTCTAACCACCGCTATTTTAGGAGTGTTATATCTTATTCTTAATAAGTACGGATATGAAGCTATACGTGATTTATTGCATGCCTCCATAGCTACACTAAATATTTTTGAATCCTTAATATAATCTGTTAAATCAACTAACATACCCTGTTCAGCATATTTTTTATCAATTTCATCTCTGAACCATATGATATCAGGAACATTACCATCAGTAATCCTGGAATCTAATTTCTCAGAATAACTTCCTTGGGGAAGTTGTAATAATTCTAATTTTGCCTTTATTCCATTTTCTGATAATGTAGAATTTATTTCTTCGATATACTCTAAATCGTCAGGATTAGAAGGCATAAAATCTTTTTCAACTAGAGTTAATGTTACTCTATCATCATCTTGAGATTTTTTCATATCCTCTGACTCATTATCATTGTTATTAGACTCTATGGTTATATGGGTACTTTCATCTTTAGATGTTGGTTCGCTATTACTATTGCATCCACACAACCAACCTATTATCAGACAAAAACATACTACTAGCTCTGTAGTTTTTCTCTTTTTCATAAATATCCTCCTCTGCAGTTATTGTATATATTTATAGATTAACCTTATGTCCTATCTTTCATACCTATAAATCACAAGTACAATAATTACAGCAGTGGATCTATACCATTTATGAAATCCTTTATTGGTTTATCCGTTCCTACTATTTAAAATTCATCCAATGATTATTAACCATATAAATACATTTATTGATAACACCTTTGACTAAACCATCTAAATCAGGTGCTTTGCTAAATATATAGTCCTTCATGAACTGCGAATCTTCAACTATCTTTCTGACAAATTCTCCTTTTCCACTTTCATAATAAAAGCCTACTTCAGCATTTATTTCCTTTCCTATAGCTACTCTAGCTTTTGCATATCCACCATATGCAAATTCTCTTGCTATAGCTGCGCCTCCTACTGATATGTAATTAGAAATAGCAGCACCCCCAATAGCAAACAATCCAGCTATAGCTAATCCTCCAATACTCGCTATCCCTGACACTGCGGCTCCTCCAATACCAAGTAATAAAGCGAAACTAATGCCTCCCAAAGAAATAATCCCTATGGATATACCTCCAAAACTAATAATACCAATTGATATTGAACCACAAGCGATAATACCCTTGGCAACTCCTAGCGGTTTATTATTGATATGAATCAGTGGAATTCCCATAATAGTTTTTTGGGATTTGTATTCATAACCTCTATGACTATGATTATTAATCTGTATTAACGGCATACCTAAAATAGTTTTTTCCGATACATATTGATATTTAGTAAAAAGGTTGACTCCCATATTCTCTGCAAATTCTTCTGCTACTTTTTCAGGCTCTCCCAACAACTTGTATGGATCAGTTTCATTTAGTTGGACTGACTTTTCCTCTAACATTATGTGTAGATCATTTCTTATTCTTCTCTTATAACTATTACTACAATCTATCCTTCTTAAAACTTTGTTAACATATTTTTTATGTTCTTTATTCATTATTATCACCTTCTATATCAAGAATTTTATTAGTTATAAAAACAAAGTTGCACCATTCATCTAGATAATCATGAATCTGCTTGATTCCCTTATCAGTTATTTTATAGTATTTTCTTGTAATCTTTCTTTTTCCTTCTTCATGAAACATATAACTCTCTATGAAATCACTATCCTCAAGCCTATATAACACTGGATAAAGAGAACCCTCTTTCAATGCATAGAATCCATTACTGGTTTTATCCAACCGTTGAATAATTTCATATCCATACATCTCCTTTTTACTTATCAAACTTAGAATAATAATTTCCAATGTTCCTTTTTTAAGTTGTTTCTTAATTCTATCCAAGTCTTCATCCCTTTGTAACTAAGTATTTAGTATTACTAAGTATATGATAATACAAATTAATTAGTATGTCAATAATATTATCTGATATAAAAAATAAGAGTATACCGGTTTCAGCTGATATACTCTTAGCTCAATTCAACTTTTTATTATTACTGATTATTTTCTGTATCTACTACTTCTTTTAGATAATCTTTTCCAAAAGTATATATTTTTTCAGTTATTGTAAAATCTTCTTCTGCGGTTTTTTCTAGAGTTAATATTCCTTTACCTTGTTCAAATGTTGTTCTAGCTTTCTTGAAATAATAATCGTCATTATCATCTGTTATTACTGTTTCTGTTACAATAGTAGTATCTGTCACATCAATAATTTCAGTTTTGGCTTTTGCCCCATAATACCATTCAAGTTCCCATGAATTACCTACCTCAATAGGATTTTTCAATAAATAGAAATCTTGGTTATCCAGATATACAGGTGAACCTTTGTGACTTAACATAATTCCATCCGCAGTTATTTGAAAATCCTTTTTGAATGTAGAATCATGACCACTCTCTCCGTCACTAAGATCGTCTTCTTCACCTTCAATAATAATGTGCTTGACAGTATCTTCTGTATAACACTTGATTATTTCTTCTTTTCTGCCATAATCTAGAGTTCCATTATATATCCATCCAAAACCTATCTCATCTGGAAATATTGTATCTATAGTAATTATATTTTCTTCTATATCATCTTCAGCTATTTCATCATTATCTTCATTAACAACAATATTATTGCTTGATCCATCTGAGCTGTATACGTCTACATCTAATTTTTCTTTTTTGCTGGATGAACTGCATCCTGCAATTAATACTACGAATATTACTAAATAAATACTTAACTTTCTCATTAATGTTTCTCCTAACTTTTGCCTATTAATAATTGTCTAAATGAGTATACCATGAAAATGTTTAGAAACTATTACTATATAATTAATAATAATTAAATTAACTCAAATATAAAACCATATATTATTGCTTAGCACTCAATAATGCTCAGCAAACAATATATGGTTTAGTTTAAATAATCACATTGTTATAATGTCACTACTGGATCATATTCTATTCCAAATGTATCTACAGTAACTTTTTTAATTACTTGTGGTTCATGTGGTTTATCTGAATAATCTCTATCAACACTTACAATTCTATCAGCTTCTTCGATTCCTGAAACAACTTTTCCAAATCCTGCATATTGACCATCTAGATGAGGTGCATCTGCAACCATAAGAAAAAATTGTGAACCAGCTGAATTAGGATCTCCTGCTCTTGCCATAGATATTACACCCTTTGAATGCTTTAACTCATTAGTGAATTTATTCCCGTTGAATTCACCTTTTATTGAATATCCTGGGCCACTCATTCCAGTACCGTCAGGGCATCCTCCTTGTATCATAAAACCAGGAATTACTCTATGAAAAGTAAGTCCATCATAGAATCCTTTCTTAACTAAAGAAATAAAGTTATTTACTGTGTTAGGAGCTATATTAGGATATAATTCTATCTCAATCTTATTACCATTATCAATTTCCATTGTAACTATAGGTTTTTTATTCTCCATTATTTATCACCTTTCATTATATTTATTATTGTTTCCATTATATTGTAATCTATAATGAAGAATACTTCAATATATTTTCTTTGATTTTATAAGTTGAATAGAACTAACTAATTATTGGGTTCTATAGCTATTATTTAATTCAACTTATATAGATATTATAGTTCCTTTTTCACCTATTACTGCTTGTTTTAATTCCTCTGGACATGTGATAATAGCTTTCTTTCCTCCATTTTCCAGGAAATTGATACACGCATTAATTTTGGGAAGCATACTTCCTGGAGCAAAATGTCCTTCATCTCGTAGATTTTTAATTTTATCAACATCAACATTATGAAGTTTTTCTTCATTTTCTTTTCCGAAATTAATACATACATTAGGTATAGCAGTTGATATAACAAACAAATCAGCATTCAGTTCACTAGCTAATAAGCTTGATGCATTATCTTTATCTATTACAGCATTAACCCCTATCAAATTATCTTCTTCATCTCTTATTACAGGTATTCCGCCACCACCTACAGCTATAACTGTAACACCTTTTTCAATTAATAATTCTATTGAATCTTGTTCAATAATGTTTATTGGCATAGGTGAAGGCACAACCCTTCTATATCCTCTTCCTGAATCGTTTACCATTATCCAATTAGGATGTTCTTTTTTTATTTTATCTACTTGATCTTCACCATAAAAAGAACCAATAGGTTTTGCAGGGTTAGAAAAAGCTTTATCTTTTTTATCAACTTCAACTTGACTTACAACTGTAGTAGCTTTTTTCTTGATTCCCCTTTTATGAAATTCATTTTGTAATGCTTGTTGTATCTGATAGCCTATAGCCCCTTGTGTATCCGCATCACAATTAACCAATGGCACTAAATGCATATCATTAGTTTCATGAGCGATTTCTGAACGCCTCATCATGAATCCCACTTGTGGACCATTCCCATGTGTTACAATTACCTCATAACCTTCTTCAATAACATCAACAATATGTTTTACTGTTTCACAAACTGCTATGTATTGATCGTCTACTGACTGATGCTTTTTATCTTTGATTAAAGAATTACCCCCAATAGCTATTATAGCTAACTTACCCATAACACCTTTCCTCCAATCAAGTTAAATTGTTATAACACTCTTGGCTTCCATCATTATTGATGAAATCTCCTCCATATTACTTATCCTACCAACCATCATCTTTTCTTTCAATTCATAGAAATCAATACATGTTCCACATGCTAATAACTCTACTCCTGATTCACTTAGTCCAGTAAGCACATCAAGGACTGTAGAACCTTTTACTGTAAGTTTCACACCTGCATTATAGAACAATATTGTTTCAGGCTTTTCATTTCTAGCCCAAATTTTCTTAAGAAAAGCGCCCATTAGCTTCTCTCCTAAAATTCTATCTCCTTGACCAAATACATCATTATTGATAACTATAACTTTTTCCATTTTATCACTCCTATAATTTTTATCACCATATTATACCATATAGTTCATAGATCCATGAATAATATTTTTGTATTCATAGGAGTAATCTTGAAAATAGTTATATTCACTATCCATATCTAATGTATTTCTGAATGAAGAAGCCTTATTTCAATTTTTGAAATAAGACTTTTTATAGATTATTAATATGTAAATCAATTATACCACAATGTGTATAATTGCCCATAATATTTTTTTAATAAAAGTCTAAATACTTTGTTTAATTTAATAATTCGATAATTATGATGTACTATAGTAATTATTAACCCGTAAAACTTAATTAGAATAACCCAAAACACATTATTATTATTTAAAATTAGGAAGGCCTCCACACCACTATTTTCAAGTTCAACTATTTCTATAAATCACGAAAGAAGTAATACCCTGAATTCACTTAGGTAGTATTACTTCTTTGATTATTATAATATCAATTTTTACTTTTCCTCAAAACAAAAATAATTTGGAAGCCCATTATTGATTAATAGCTCTTGGGACGTTGCTATTAATGGAGAAATATACTCTATAGCATCTTTCTTAATATTATTTTTTGATGTATTAATCCATTCAGCAGGAAAATATTTTATATTATTAGCAACAGTTGACGCTTCAACCCTAAATGTTTCAATTTCATAATGTTCTGTTTGTTTTCGCTTAATACCAACCATGAAACCTGTATATCCATCATTAGAGTATATAACTGCTTCTTTTCCTAACAAATAGGACTCTTCAATATCTCTATGAGATACACAATGCATACTACACCGCTGAGCAATATTAAGTTCAAATGTTTTAACTCTTGTAGTGATACCTTTTTCAACAATCAATTTTTTTAGATATTTGCTTACTCCACCCAGCTGTGAATGTGAAAATGCATCATGTTCAGTTGAAGTTGAACCAAAAAAATATCTTCCCTGTTTGTCTTTGATTCCTTCGGACACGACTATATAAACTATCTTTTTTTCTATATATTTTTCTGCTATCTCTTCTAAAAATTTTTTTTGTGAAAACTCTATTTCTGGCAAGTATATAAAGTCTACAATGGCTTTCCCATTTATTTTTGCAATGACGCCACTTGCGGCTAACCAACCTGTATCTCTTCCCATTGTTTCTAAAATAAAAATACCTTTATTATCATAAGCATTAAAATCCAAATATGTTTCTAGTATGGTGGTTACAATATATTTTACCGTACTTCCATATCCAGGTGTATGGTCTGTGTGACATAAATCATTATCAATAGTTTTAGGTATACCTATTATTTGTTTATCCAAACCTTTTAACTGAACATAATCACTCAACTTGCTAACAGTATCCATTGAATCATTGCCACCAATATAAAATAACGTCTGGACTTCTAACTCATCTAATATTTTAAATAATTGTAAGTACTCTTCATCTTGTTCATTATGATCTTTTAATTTATATCTACATGATCCAAGAAATGAAGAAGGTGTATACTTAATACGTTCTAATTGCTTATTGTCTAAATGAGAAAGATCTACAATTTTCTTTTGTAGAATTCCTTGAATACCATTGATTCCACCATATATTTTATCATAACACTTGCTTTCTAGAATACTGCTGATTACTCCAATGGCACTGGCATTTATTACTGCTGTAGGTCCTCCTGACTGAGCAACTATAGCATTTTTCATACAATCTCTCCATTCGTATGTGAATTCACATTACATATCTTTTATTAATTCTATGCTTGAGTCAATGATACATGCTAATATTAGATAGCAAGATACCGCTCCTGCATCTAATACACCTCTTGATCTCTCACCTAATCTACTGGCTCTACCAATTTTGGCTACAAGATCTATAGTTGAATCTTTTCCTTTTTCTGCAGCAGACTTCATAGCTTCCATGGCTTCTACAAAACTCTTACCGCGAGAAATTTCTTGATCAAATGTTTCTACAGCAGGAACTAGGGTATCCATCATGGTTTTATCTCCTACTTTTGCATTACCTAATGATTGTATCCCTTTTTTAGCTGCGTTTATCATTTTGCTGAAAAGGTATTTATCAATTTCTTTCTTATCATTGATAACTTTTGACATTTCCACAAAAAATGTACCATATAGAGGTCCCATGGATCCTCCAATCTCCATCATAAGAACTAGTCCCAATGTCTTGAGAGCTTCTGCTAGATCAACTTCTTTATCTGCCAATCTGGCTTTGCATAATGAAAAACCTTTATTCATATTGATTCCATGATCACCATCACCAATAGCTCCATCAATTTCACTTAAATATTCTGTATTATCAATTATTGTTTCAATCAAATTGTCTACAATGATTGAACTATTTTTATTTAATATATAAGTCATTTTTTCCACTCCTTATAAAGTTCATGATAATTATTTTGAATTAAATTGTGTAAGTCCCATTGTATCTACTTCTACATCTATAAGTTCTTTTAATTCATCATCTAATTTTGTTAATGTAAGTGTAACTCCCATCATATCCAGAGAAGTAAAATAATTACCTACATAAGATTTATAGACTTTGATTCCTTTTCCATTTAATATTTCTTCTACTTTGTTATAAAAAATATATAACTCCATCACTGAAGTTGCCCCAAGACCAGATACCAAGGCAACTACTTCATCATTTTCTACAAAAGGATAATCTGGTAATATAATATCAAGCATTGACTCAGCCATTTCGTCTGCTGTCTTTAACTCGCTTACCTTTATACCAGGCTCACCATGATGACCTATACCAACTTCCATTGTACCTTCTTTTATCATGAAATTAGGTTTACCTACAGCAGGTATGGTACAAGGTGAGAGCCCAATACCTACACTTCTCGTATTATCTATTGCTTTTTGTGATACTTCAATGACCTCATCTAGACTTCCACCTAGAGCTGCTTTTGCTCCTCCAACTTTCCACATGATGATTTCTCCGGCAACACCTCGTCTTTTTTCTCTTTCTGACTTAGGTGCTGAAGCAACATCATCATTTGCTACAACAGTTTTCACATCAATACCTTCCATTTTTGCCATTTCCAATGCCATTTTTACATTCATATTATCTCCAGCATAATTACCGTACAAACATGCTACGCCTTTACCTGCATCAGCTATTTTAAATGAATCATAAAATGATTTTGCTGTAGGTGAAGAAAAGATTTCACCAATAGCTACTGCATCTATCATATTCTTACCAATGTATCCTATAAAAGCGGGCTTATGACCTGAACCACCACCTGTTACAACCCCTACTTTTCCTTCTACTGGAGCATCCTTATACTTTAATACTCTTAAATTATCAGTTTTCTCTACTATATCAGCGTGTGTCTTAACAAAACCTTTCAACATATCTTCAACAACTTCATTTGGATTATTAATAATTCTTTGCATATACATTTTCCTTTCTATATATATAATTCATTTCAATACATTCATTTTTATGTGATTTTAGTTACAACTCTTTTGGAATTCTTTTTCGTAATCGCTTATTCTTTCAACTTTTGACAAAGAACCACCATATTGAAATTCTGAGTCTAACCATATTGTTACAAGCTGTTTAGCTAATTCTGTACCGATGACTCTTGCTCCCATTGTCATAATCTGAGCATTGTTACTTTTTCTAGCTCTTTCAGCAGAATAAGGGTCATGGCATACAGCTGCTCTGATTCCTGGTACTTTATTAGCCGTTATAGCCATACCGATGCCAGTACCACAAATGAGTATTCCTCTTTCAAATTTATCATCTTTAATTGCTTTTGCTACTTTTACAGCTATGTCAGGATATAATACTGGTTGTTCATCATATACTCCATAATCTTCTACTTCTTGACCAATCTGTATTAAATATTCCTTTATCTTTTCCTTTAGTTCATATGCAGCTTCGTCGCATCCTATTACAATTGACATAATATCCCTCCCTATGGAAATTGGTATTGATTATATTGATTTCTATCTTCTGCTATGTCATTAGAACTACTTTTAGAGAATTATCTCCCTTTTCTGCTATTTCAAAAGCCTTTTTCCATTCTTCTAATGGTAATTTATGAGTTACTACACCTTCTGTAGGTAACTTACCATTACCAATCCATTCAATGACTGGTTCATAACAATATGGACTAAGGTGAGCACCATATAGATTCAACTCTTTTCTATCACTTATGATACTCCAATCCGCAGTTGCTAAGTCTTTGAACACACTGAATTCAACGAATGTACCCATTTTTCTAATAGCTTCTAATCCTTGTTGTACACTCTTTGGATGTCCAGTTGCTTCTATATAGACATCACATCCATAGCCTTCTGTCAATTCCATTATTTTTTCTATCACATTCTCTTTGGCTGGATTCATCACCATATCAGCACCAAATTCTTTAGCTAAATCTAAACGGTCATCTTTTAGGTCTAATACAATCAACAATTCAGGATTTTTTTGTTTGATTGCTCCAACCATTCCAAGTCCAAGTGTTCCACAACCTGATAATACAACGATATCTTCATTTCCTATGTTTCCTCTATCCACACAATGTTTTGAACAAGCATATGGTTCAATCAATATAGCCTTTTCTATTGGAAGATCTTTTGGAACATGGTAATTCAATGACTCTTTTGGAAACTTCATATATTCTGCCATGCCACCATTAACGTTATTTTGGAATCCATATACATCATGCTTTTGGCACATCCAATGTCTTCCTGTCTTACAGAATTTACATTCCCAACAAGGAACAATCTGTTCAGATATAACCCTATCACCCATTTTGAAATCACCTTTTACATTAGATCCCATTTCTACAATGGTCCCAATGAATTCATGTCCTGGAATCATAGGTGCTTTTATGTAGGCTGGATTTCCTTCTCCACCCCAGAAACTAGGTGCTCCATGATATGCTTTTATATCTCCTGCACAAACACCACAAGCTTCCACTTTTATAATGATTTCTCCTTCTCCTGCTCTCGGAACATCAACCTCTTCCAAGCGATAGTCCATAGGGGCATAAGCTACTAATGCTTTCATCTTTTCAGGTAAATTTGACATAATGATCCTCCTTTAAATTATTTATGGATTTATTCTTTCTCCTGTTTCCATATCAAACAAATGTGTTTTTTCTGCATTGACTTCTAATTTTATGATATCTCCTTGCTTATATCTTATTTCTTCAGTTGTTATAAGCGTAAGGAATTCTTGCCCGACTCTTATACTTATACGTCTTTCTTCCCCTAGATTCTCAAATACCGATACCTTAACTTTTGAACCTTTGCTATCCTCATTTCCAATAAGTAGGTCTGTAGGTCTTACACCCAATTTTACTGTCATACCTTCCTTAACAATGGATTGATACCTTTTTGGAACTCCAATCCTCACATCGCTTCCTTTGAAATCAAAAAACAGCTCCTTATCATGTTTTGTTATATCTACCGTCATAAGATTCATGGGAGGTTCCCCAATGAAACCAGCTACAAATTCATTGACAGGATTATCATATACTTCTAAGGGTGATCCAAATTGTTGTAATTTTCCGTCTTTCATAATCGCAATTCTATCTGCAAGAGACATAGCCTCCAGCTGGTCATGAGTAACAATTATGGTTGTACATTTAATTTCTTTATGTAACCTTTTTATCTCTGTCCTAAGAACCTGTCTCATTTTTCCATCCAAGTGGGATAATGGTTCGTCCAGTAATAGTAATTTGGGTTTCCTTACAATGGCTCTTGCAATATTGACACGCTGTTTTTGTCCTCCGCTAAGACCAACTGGTCTGCTCTCCAACAAGTCATCTACTTTTAATATAGGAGCTATTCTCATAATTTCTTTATGTATTTCTTCTTCATCAACTTTTTTAGCTCTTAGATTAAAAGCGATATTGTCATATACATTAAGTGGTGGATACAAGGCATAATCTTCAAAAGCTAAACCAATATGTCTTTCCTTAGGGTGTAAATCATTGACTTTAGTCTCTCCAATAAAAATCTCACCACTAGTAATATCCTCAAGTCCTGCTATCATACGTAAAGTTGTTGTCTTTCCACAACCTGAAGGACCAAGTATCCCAATAAATTCCCCATCTTTACATTCTAGACTATAATCATTAACTGCATAATCGTTTTGCTTCTTTTTCTTGTTATTATCATATCTTTTATAAACATTCTTCAGTATCAACTTTGCCATTATGCCATCCCCTTTATCAGCCTCTCTTGATTATTTCTAATAATAAATGTTTTATCTTCATTATTAAAAAACAGAGCATTCTTCATATCTATCTTTATATAAATTTCAGAATCCAATGATGCATTAAGATTATTGGGAGCAATTAATCTGATGAGTTCATCATTAACATTAACTATCAAGACAGATTTATTACCAATAGGTTCTAGAGTATAGACCAGCCCCTTGATATAATCATCATCTTCCTTACTGAAACTATAACTGATGTTAGTTCCTCTAATCCCCAAATCTATTACTTCATTATTTTGTTCAGCAAGTATTTCTATTACTTCATCTGCTAAATCAAATAATTTTTCTTGTCCTAGCATATTGACCTTTAATATTCCATTATCATTCACTAACTTAGCATTGAATATATTTATCTCTGGTTCTCCAATCAGTCTTGCAACGAATTCATTCGCTGGTGTATAATACACTTCATCCGCTGTCCCTATTTGTTCAATAGCACCATTATTTATGATACCTATCCTATCCCCCAGGCTAAGTGCTTCGAGATAATCGTGGGTCACGTAGATGGTTGTAGTATTAAAACTTGACTGCATTTCTTTAAGTTCAGCTCTCATGAAATGTCTCAGCTTAGCATCAAGGTGTGCCAATGGCTCATCCATCAAGAATACATTTGGCTCTCTGACTAAACATCTCCCAAGTGCCACACGCTGTCTCTGCCCATTACTCAACTGACTTGGTAATCTGTCCATCAAATGATCAATCTTCATCATGGAAGCTACTCTGTAGACTTCTTTTTTTATGAACTCTTCATCCTTTTTATACAGAGGACTTCGCATAGGAGACGCTATATTATCATAAACAGATATATGAGGATACAGAGCATAATTCTCGAATACCATAGAAACATTTCTTTTTGCTGGTTCTACTAGATTAACAATATCATCATCTATTTTCACTAATCCATCATTAGGAAATTCTATTCCTGCTATTGTCTTTAATATGGTTGTTTTTCCTGCACCTGCTGGACCAAATAAAACAAAGAACTCTTTATCTTTAACTTCTAAACTTATATTATCTAGTGCAGTAACTTTGTTAAATTTTTTTGTTATATTATTTAATTCAATATGAGCCATGAATTCATCTCCTTATCCTTTTACCGCTCCAAAACTTAAACCTCTTACTAGATGCTTTTGAATGATTAAGGCTAATATCACCTCAGGCAATGCTGCTATTGTTGATGCTACTGCCATTTGTCCATAATGTACTGTATCTGAAGCAATATATTTTAATGAAGCTACTGTAACTGTTTCAATCTTAAACCCATTCAATAATAACGGGAATGTAAAACTATTCCACGCAAATATAAATGAAAGAAGTGCCGATGCCACTAACCCAGGTTTAATCAATGGTAATAGTATTTTCCAGAAAACATGGTACCATGAATAACCATCAAGCTGTGCAGCTTGTTCAACTTCTACTGATATATCTTCAAAATAACCTCTAAGCACCCAGATCAATAAAGGCAGTGTGATCAATTGATAAACCCAAATCAACCCGAAGTAAGTATCATAAATACCTAATTTTTGATATATCATAAATAATGGTAGAATAACTAGAATTTCGGGAGCAAATCTAAATGATAATATTGTAAAAGCTAAATCTTCTTTTTTCTTGAAGTTATAACGTGCAAGGGCGTATGCCGCCGGAACACCTACTATGACCGATATAATTACCGCACCACTACTTACAATAATATTATCCAAGAATGCCTTAAAATAATTTGTTTTCAAAAGTACTTCCACATAGTTGTCAAGGGTAGGTTTAAATAAAAAAGTAGTAGTATACATTTCTGTATCACTTTTAAAAGTAATAATTAACATCCATAATAATGGAAACAATGCAAATATTGCATATAGTGCTAATAAAGTATTTCTTCCAATTTTGCCTAAAATACGCATTCTACGTCTATCCATCTTAATCCTCCTCTAGTTACCAGATGCATTTTTTTGAACACTTAGCCATTTACCGACCAATTTTTTGCTGATGATATATATAAGAACCCATAAGAACAACACATACGGTAAAGACTTTCCAAGTTTCAAAAATGCAAATCCTGTGTTATATCCAGTTATGGAGAGATTCATAAGTGTATCCCCCGGTCCTCCTTTTGTAAGAGCAAATATAATGGAAAATTCTTGTAATGAAGCCATTAATCTAAAGATAAGAGCAATGTACATAAATGGTTTCAACATAGGTAATGTCAATGTTTTAAAGGTAAACCACGCTGAACCACCATCAATTTTGGCTGATTCAAAGGGTGATTTTGGTAATGATTGAATACCTGCCAGAATTAATATGATAACAAAAGGTGCGTACACCCATATATCTATAACTGTGGCTGTAAACATTGCGGTCTCTGCTGATGAAGCCCAAGGAAAATTGTATATCCCAAATATATTTAAGAATTTTTCTAAAATACCGACAGATGTGTTTGTCATTAATTGCCATATTAATGTAGCAATTACAGGAGCAATCATCAAAGGGAATATTAGAACAACTTTTAGTATTTTAGTAAAACGGCTTGATCTACTTAGCAATAATGCTATTCCTAAACCCAATAACATTTCTGAACCCGTAGTAAACAATGCATATTTTCCAGTAACTAATACCGCATGCCAAAAATCTCTATTAAGAAACATCTCTGTCCAGTTTTTCAGTCCAACAAAATCGTATGTAGGGCTTCTAAAAGAAAAATTAGTTAAGGAATAATATATGGCAATACCAAATGGATAGAGTATTCCTATAGTAATCAATAGTGCTGGTAGCATGATTAGATAAGGTCTAGCTTTAACTAGAAATGGAATTTTCGTATAACGACTATTATTGATAATTTTTTCATTCTGTGTACTCATTGTTAAGTCCCCCTGTTTAATACAAGGAGGATTGCTATCCTCCTTGATTAGTAATGTTAGACTATTTTACCTCGATGTCTTCTACGGTTTTATTGATTTTCTTTTGTAATGCGTCCAAACCTTCTTGAGTTGAACCATATTTACCTGCCACAATCTCTTGTAATGTAGCTGCCCATTCAGTTGTAGTCTCAAAGAAATGAGGTTGTGGTGTAAATTGAATGGTTGTACCATCTATAGTCTCTTTAAATACTTCTGCATACCCATCAGCTTTATCTAGTACTTCAACGAAATCAGGGTGTTCAAATACTGATTGACGTGCTGGATTAACTACTTTTGCATTCACTGATGCCCATAAAGAATATTCTTTTCCTGTAAAATATTGTAAGAATAACCATGATGCTTGTTTATGTTTTGATTCCTTGTTCATAGCTAATGCCCAAGTCCATAGGTTAGAATTAATTTCTGTTTTTCCTTCAGGTAATGGTGCACTGACCCATGAAATATTTCCAGCTTCTTTTGATGCTCCTTCTGGATTTTGGAAATAACTAACAACATCTGCATCAAATAACATAGCAGCTTTTCCTGCTCCTAGGTCTGCTGATGCTTGATACCATGTATAACTTGACCATGAAGGAGATCCACCAGATCTAATTAGATTAGCCCACATATCTGTCATTTCAACAGCTTCTTTGGAATTGACTTTGGAAACTAATTTTCCGTCTTCTATCTCAAAATCTTTTGCTCCATAGTTAATAAAAGTAGACATGTATCCCGGATGAATGGTTGCCCAGTTTCTTGAACCTCTAAGAGCTAGTCCATATGTTCCTTTACCATCAAATTCATTTAACTTAGTTGTTACTTCCAATAATTCTTCCATAGTTTTAGGTGGTTTTAATCCCTGTTCTTCAAATACTCTTTTGTTATACGCCAAAGTATAAGCTTCAAATCCCATAGGAAGTGCCCATTGAGGACCTGTCCCTGTCTTATGTCCTGGTACTAAATCCCATCTTAACGCTCCTAATATTCCTGAATAGAAATCATCAACATTATAATCACTTGCTGTCATATTAGGATCATCAATGAATTCACTTAGATCTTGTATATATCCTGGCGGTGCATATTCCCATATCTGATATGCTCCAGTCATAAATATATCAGGATCACCTGAACGACTATTTAAAGAAGTTGTTACCTTATCGAAATAATTTTCTTCTGGAGTTATAGAGTAGTCTACTTTAATTCCTGTCTTCTCCTCAAAATCAGGAATTTTTTTAATAACTGCTTCTGCGTAAGGATGTTGATTAAAAAGGATTTTTATTTCTTCTCCCTTAGCCATGTCCCAGCTAAATCCAGTTTTCTTTGCATCTTCTATAGCTTTCTTAGTAGAATTATCGGATTGATTTGATGTTCCATTCGTATTTTTACCACCGCAACCCGTTAAAGAAAATAAAAGAACTAAGATTAATCCAAAACTAAGTAATCTTTTCCAAATACTTTTAATCATACCTTTTCCTCCTTAATAATATATATTTCAGCTAAAATATAATACTTCTTCTGTAACAGAATCACCTTAGCAGTAGAAACTAACTGCCCCCTTCCTTTAATTTTTCTATTCAATAGTTAGAAGTATCAACCTAGCTAGAAATCTTATTACAATTATCATTCCTCATTAATTTAGTTATATCCATCATAATCGTCTAATATTTCATGGTAATTTTTATGGTTTTTGTTGCTATTTTCGACTGTTTTTTGTTTATATTTCACATTATACAGGTTAATTTTCTAAATTAAAATAAATAATCCTTTTATTTTTTATAATATCTTTTGATAAAAAATTAACATTATCAAAACAAATTATATTTTTTTATATAATAAAAAAAACTACTAAATTATTTTTAATAAATGACAAAATAATTTAGTAGTTTATAATAATATTCTTTTTACATATTCGATTTCCTATAATCTTTACAGGTCATTCCTGTGATATCTTTGAATACTTTACTATAATAATAAGGATTGTCAAATCCAACTTTTTCTGCTACTTCATAAATTTTATAATTGGAATCCATTAAAAATTTCTTTGATTTTTCTATACGCATGTTGGTCAGAAAACTACTGTAATTAATTCCGGTCTCTTGTTTGAATAGCAGACTTAAATAACTTTTACTTATTTGAACATGATTGGCTACTTCTGATAATGCTATATCTTTATTATAATTATTTTTTATATATTCAATTACTTTTGAAATGATATAAGAATATTTATTGGATCTATTGTTCTTATTGAATTTAGTTATCTCATGGTAAATATCGATTACATATTTTTTTACCATTCCAAAACGATAAAGATGCTCAAAATTATCATAATTGAATTTGTTTTCATTAAGAGCGTTTCCGCTATTAAGATGCAATTCTTTTGAAATAAATTTTGCTTGGCTTAAAAAGTCAATAAATATATCTTTGACAAAATGAATATTCTTATAACGATATAGTTCCTGGAAAACATTATGGATGTATTTATCTAATTCATCTACACTTAGAGTTTTAATGCATTTTTTCAAGATTGCTGAATCTATGACAGGACATTTTTCATCTTCAATAATCATATTTTCATCATACAATACAATATCTTGGGAATCATCAAAAAACGAATATTGTAATGCAACAGTTGTCTGATCATATAATCTAGGAAGGTTATTCACATTATCATCAATTTTACTGATACCTATATCTAAACATACCTCTAAAAATTGCTGAACTGATTTTCTCATTTTTTTAACTAAGTAAATAATCTTTTCTTTTGCATCAACATTTCCTTTACTACAATCTAGATTGAATAGATAGGTCATACTGTTGTTCTTCACAAAATAAAAGAATTTTATTTGGCTTTCTGAAATAGTATTGTTTGAAACAGTAATTACTGTTTTCAGTAATTCTTTTATATCCATATATCTAGAAGCTATAACATCATCAATGTAAATTTCAGAAGTTACTACAACAAATGATTCTAACTCTAGGGTTATACGACTATTTTTTAGTATAGACTTGAATTCTACTTCTGAGTCAATTTTTCCAGTTAAGATCTTCTCTATATTTCTTTCACTATATGTACTATTACCAGTCTTATTCTTATTAACTATACTTTTTTTTCCATCTTTTTTTATTTCATCGTGAAATTTATTTAAAATATTTAATAAATTAGTAGGTGATAAATTAGATTTCAAAATATATTCAGAGGCGCCTAGAGAAATAGCTTCTTTTGCATAACTAAAATCATCATAATGAGTGAGTATAACAGCTTTTAATGATGGTTTTTTATCTTTTAGAATTTGTATAAGTTCTAGTCCATTAATTATTGGCATTTGAATATCTGTTAATAGAATATCAGGATTAAATTTATCAAAAAGCTCTATAGCTTCTTTGCCGTTTTTAGCTTCCCCTACGATAATATAACCATTTTCTTCCCAATTAATGGTTGTCCTAAGTCCAACTCTAACTAAAAATTCGTCATCTGCAATTAGTATTTTTTTCATATCTCACCCCAAACAAAATTTTAATGAAATTATATGCTATAATATGATATAATTATAGCATATTTGACATAAACTGCAATCCAAAAATGTTTCCACACCAAAAAATTATCCAATTAATCGTCTTAATTCGTTTTTCATATGTAAGTTTTATATTATAACTCCATAAGTTGAATTAAATAATGAACTGATTATGAAAGAGGTATCTCAATGAAAAAAATAACTATTAGGAGCAAATTATTTTTATCAATATGTTCACTAACGACCCTATCATTGATATGTATCAGCTATGTAGTATATGTACTTTTTTTCCAAGCCCTTAAAACAAATGAAATACAATATTCCATTCAATCATCAAATGAAACAAAACATAACATTGAATTATTCCTGAAATTGGTAACAAATACTTCTACGCTTTTATCATCTAATGAAGATATATTAAATGAATTAAAGAGAAATATATCACCTAATGACACCGAAAAAGCTATGATAGAAAATGAAATCAATACTATGCTTAAAAGTATTATCAGTGTGAATGAATTCATAAAGGGCATATATATAATAGGACATGATAGTCAGTTTTTTACAAGCGATTGGGCTATTCGTGAAAATCAGTTAAGAGAAAAATATGATTCCATGCTGAATAAGGACATGTCCCTGGAAGAATTCTATACAAGTATTCATCCAAATACTTACCATCTATTCTCAGAATTATATGTTATTTCATATGTAAAACCAGTATTTCAATTTCCTTCAGGAGAAAATCTGGGAACTATAATTATTGATATCAACTATAATTATCTTGAAGAAATATTTACCATATCTTCAATTGAAAATAGTGAAAAAGTAATTGTAATAAATAGCAAAGGAGAAACCATTTTCACCTTTCCTTATAATGTGAGATTAGATAATGTAATTGAAGAGAATCCTGAACTATTAACCCTTGAAAAAGCAGAATTAAATACTAAAGTTTTTGGAAAAGATAGTATCATAGTTTCTCAAGTAATTGATAATAGTGACTGGAAAATAATTACCATCAGAGCAACAGATAAAATTCATAAAAACACTAATTATCTTGGCTCTATAGCTATTACTATATTTCTTGTTGTAATCATTATTTCATTAATTGCTTCTTTTCTAGTATCTTCAGCACTAACTAAGCCTATTAAAAAACTCACAACAAAGATAAAATTAGTTGAGCAAGGCAATCTTAACGTTAGGATCAGAGTAAAAAGCAATGATGAATTAGGACAATTAAGTACTTCCTTTAATAATATGATCATTAAACTTAACGAATTGATTAATAAGATTGTAGATCAGCAAAAGAAAAAAGCTGATATGGAATTTAAGATTTTACAAGCTCAGATAAACCCTCATTTTCTTTATAACACACTAGATTCCATTAAATGGCTTGCTATCTTACAAAATGTAGATAATATAAGTGATATGGTCACCGCTATCATCAATCTCTTGAAATATAATATTTCAAAAGAAGATTTATCAGTAAAATTATCTGAAGAAATTGATAGCATCAAAAATTATATAACTATACAAAACTATAGATATGGTAATATTTTCAAGGTCAATTATTCTTTTGAAGAAAACACTTTGGATTGTATGGTTCTTCGTTTCATTCTACAACCAATTGTTGAAAATGCTATCTTTCATGGTTTTGAAAATCTAGATGATAATGGTATTATTGAAATTAAAGCTTCAATCATTGATAATAATCTCATTATAGAAGTTATTGATAATGGTACAGGAATGGATGAACAGACCTTAAATAATATAAAGAATGATAAACATCTCACAAAAAAATTTAGTGGTATCGGCATACAGAATATCCAAGAAAGAATACATCTATATTTTGGTAATCAATATGGATTATCTTATAGCAGCCAGGTCGGTAAAGGTACCAAAGTAACTTTAATCCTCCCGTATCAATCATCCGATAATTAAATAATCATAAAATAAACCTTGTAGTATCTAAGCACATTAGAATATTGGTCCATTCTCCTATATATGATGTACTGGTCATACCTACAAGGTTTATATTTATTGAATATATTTCTTAATTTTCTTAACTCTTTTCCTTAACTGCTTCTAGTTGGTTAATCAATTCTGGAATAATTTTATGAACATCACCAACTATACCTAAATCTGCTACTTCAAATATTGGAGCTTCTGAGTCTTTGTTGATTGCAATGATGTAGTCTGATTCTTCCATGCCTGCTAGATGTTGAATAGCTCCTGATATACCACATGCAAAGTATAGACTAGGTCTAACCGTTTTACCTGTTTGACCGACTTGATGGTCTTTATTAATCCAGCCAGCGTCAACAACTGCTCTAGATGCTGATACTTGCCCTTTTAGTTTTTTAGCTAATTCTTTTAATATAGTGAAGTTTTCAGCTTTACCAATCCCTCTACCACCAGATATAAGTACGTTAGCTTCTTCAATATTTATTTTTTCTTTTTCTTCTTTTACTACTTCTAGGATTTTATAAGTCATATCAGATTCATTAATCTCTATTGGGTATTGTTCTACTTCTCCTTCTTTTGAAGTATCCTTCTCTAGCTTTTGCATAACTCCTGGTCTTACGGTTGACATCTGTGGTCTATAATTAGGACATATGATTGTAGCTAATATATTACCACCAAAAGCAGGTCTTGTCATAAGCAGATTATTATTTTCTTCATCAATCTCTAGAGATGTACAATCAGCTGTAAGTCCTGTATGTATTCTAGCAGAAATTCTTGGAGCAAGATCTCTTCCTATAGCTGTTGCACCAAATAAGACAATCTCCGGTTTTTTATCATTAATAATTGTACTCATAGCTTTTGCATAAGGTTCAGTCATATATATTTCAAAAGCTTTATTATCGGCGTAGATAACTTTATCAGCTCCATAATAGATTAGTTGTTTTGTTTTATCTATCATATCATATCCAATCAATACAGCTGTCAATTTTTCACCAAGATTATCAGCTAATTCTCTTCCTTTTCCAAGAAGTTCTAAGGAAACTTTACTTACCATACCTTCTCTCTGTTCTACAAATACTATTACACCTTTATACTCACTAATATTCAATCTTGTACCTCCTTTCCAAGCTTACTATATAATATATTTTTCTTGTAATTTATCAACAATTATGCTAGCAGATTCTTGGTTATCAACTTCAAATACTTTTCCTGCTGTTTTAGCACCTTTTGTGAAGGATTTCTTAACTTTTGTAGGTGAACCCTTAAGCCCAATGGTTGAAGGGTCATCTATATCTAAATCATCTAATTTCCATACTTTTATCTCTTTTTCTCTATATGCATCAATTATTCCTTTTACTGACATATATCTTGGCTTATTCATTTCACTTAGGGTAGTGATTAAACATGGCATTTTGACTTCTATAATATGATATCCATCTTCAAAAGCCCTCTTCAGTATTAATTTGTCATCCTTCTTCATAAGATTCTCTACATAACTCACATGAGGTATCTTTAAATGTTCAGCAATCTGAGGTCCGACTTGTGCTGTATCCCCATCAATGGCTTGACGTCCCGCTATTATTAAATCATATTCAATTTTTTCTAATGCTTTGGATAGTGTAGTAGATGTTGCCCATGTATCAGCACCAGCAAAAGCTCGATCACTTAATAATATTGCTTCATCTGCTCCCATGGCTAAAGATTCTCTAAGCGCATTCTTAGCTTGTGGAGGTCCCATTGTTATTACAGTGACAACTCCTCCATATTCATCTTTTAAGGTTAGAGCTGCTTCAAGCCCTCTTTTGTCATCGGGGTTAATAATACTTGGTATACCATCTCGTATCAGAGTTCCTGTTTCTGGATTTATCTTAACTTCTGTTGTATCAGGAACTTGTTTTATACAAACAACTATATTCATTATCTGACCTCCCTTATCTTAGCAAACCAGTTGCTATTACCATTTTCTGAACTTCGGAAGTTCCCTCGTATATTTCAGTGATTTTAGCATCTCTCATCATTCTTTCAACTGGGTATTCCCTTGTATAACCATACCCACCGTGAAGCTGTACTGCTTTTGTAGTAACTTCCATTGCTGTTTCAGCAGCAAATAACTTCGCCATGGCTGCATGGAAACTATAGGGTTCATTATTATCTTTCGCTTTTGCAGCTCTATAAACAAGTAGTCTAGCAGCATCTATTTTTGTTTGCATATCTGCAATAGTAAATTGTGTATTTTGGAATTTTGATAAAGCTCTTTTGAATTGTTTTCTTTCTTTTACGTATTTAATAGTTTCATTGAGAGCACCTTGTGCTATTCCAAGAGCCTGTGCAGCAATACCGATACGTCCTCCATCAAGAGTTTTCATTGCAATGCCAAAACCTTTATTAAATCTGCCTAATAAATTTTGTTTTGGAACTTTACAGTCTCTAAAAATTAATTCACAAGTTGCTGAACCTTTAATACCCATTTTTGATTCTTTTTTTCCTACACTGAATCCTTCATAATCTTTTTCTACTATAAAAGCAGAAATACCTCTTGTACCTTGACTTTTGTCTGTCATAGCCATAATTATATAAATATCAGCAAATCCTGAGTTGGTGATAAAAATTTTCGATCCATTTAATATATAATAGTCATTTTCTAATTTGGCTGTAGTCTGCTGTGCTGATGCATCTGTTCCTGCATTAGCTTCTGTTAGTCCAAAGGCACCTAATAATTTACCTTCAGCTAATGGTCTAAGATATTTTTCTTTTTGTTCTTTTGTACCATATTCATATATAGGCCATGCACATAATGATGTATGAGCTGATACAATTACTCCTGTTGTTGCGCAAGCTTTTGATAATTCTTCTACTGCCATAGTATAAGCTAGGTTATCTCCGCCACTACCGCCTACTTCTTTTGGGAATGGAATACCGAGCATACCATATCTTGCAAGTTTTTCTACTGTTTCCACTGGAAATCTTTCTTCCTCATCTACTTCACCGGCTATAGGTTTAACTTCGTTTTCTGTAAATTCTCGATACATTTTTTGAAGCATTTCATATTCGTTGGAAATAGAAAAATCCATGTCTGATTCCTCCTTTTTGTTAAGGCACGAGAAAAAATAAACTAGTCACCTTACTCGTCCTTTGAATTCATTGATTCTATATAATCTATTTTTTATTTTGGGGGCATAACTGTTGCTATCCCTTTTAATACGATTGTACCTTCTTGATTAGTGCATATGGTATTTAATTTTATAATGTTTTTTTCTTCTTTTTTTTCTATTACTTCTACTTCTGCTTTTATAGTGTCTCCAAATCTGACAGGAGCGGTAAATTTGAGTTCTTGACCTAAATATATTGTACCTGGACCTGGTAATTGCATTCCAAGTACTGCTGAGATGAATCCGGCTGTTAGCATACCATGGACTATTCTGCCTTTGAATATAGATTTTTCTGCTTCAACTTGATTAATATGTGCAGGATTTTGATCACCTGTTATACCGGCATATAGATATACATCTGATTCGGCAATTGTTTTTTGGAATAAAGCTTTATCACCAATGTTTAGCATAGATATCGTTTTCCCTTTCATTATTTACCTCCTTGTGGTATTTTTTAACAAAGTTATTATGTTTTATATATTATTTGAACTTATTGGTATGGGTGTATAGATGTTTAAGTTCAATATATATATATGATAAATCCAATAGATGAAAAAAGCATCTAGTTAGATGTTATTTTATGGATAGTTAAGGTTTTTTTGTTATAGCTTTATTAATTGAATTGAATTTGTTGGGAGACTATTTATTTGTAATGGGTAGGGGGAAATTATCTTAATTTATAGGATGGGTGGGTAATTACTTATTAATACTTTTTGTTTGATAAGTGTTGGGGTGGGGTAGATTGTTAATTTATTATTAAAATGATGGGATATAGAATATTATTGAATATTAAAATATATAAATATAGGTGGTTTAATAGTGGAATGATTAGAAGTATTAATATATAAATATAAGTGGTTTAATAGGGGGAATGATTAGTGTGGTGCAAGTGGTATAGTATTCGTTTTACTTGCCTTTCTCCTGAAGGACCGGTCTGCGTAAAACGAATACTATACCACTTTTTGTTGAGTGTAATGATTTTTTAATTTATTTAGTTTTTTGTTGGATTCGGTAGTTGTCTAGTCGTTTGGTTAGACCTATTTGGTCTAGGTATTCTAGGAGGATTATGGTTTGTTTTCTTCCTATTTTGAGGGTATCTCTTACTTGTTGGACTGTTATTTTGTCGTATTTGGTGAAGAGGGCGTTAATAAGTTGTAATAAGTTATCGTAGTTAGTTTTATGGATGTAGGTGGTTTGGTTTAGTTTTATTATCTTGTTTATTTGTTGAAGAAACTTTAATTGGTGGTGTAGTTGGTTAGTATCAATATTGATTTCTAGGAGTTTTGTTATGTTTAGTCCTTGTAAGTAGGTTTTTAGTATTATGTGTTCTAGTTTGTTTATTTGATTGTCTTGATATATTTCTTCAACTCTTGTTTGTTTATTTATTATTATTTGGTCATCTGAGATGTTGATTATATTATTTTGGGAGTATAGGGTAATAAGTGTGTCAAATTCGTCTTTATTCCATTTGGGGAAGGTTTTTGTTCTTAGTGTTTCTTTGTTTATTGAGATACTGTATTCATTGGTTTTGTAGTATTCTTTTATTGATGTTATTATTAGTTCTTTGAAATAAATATAGGTTTCGTTACTGATATAGTATTTGTTTGTTGGTTTGATTATTTTTTGTTGATTTTGTAGGTTGGATAGTGATTGGTAGATAGTTTGTCGGTTAATGTATAGAGCTTTGAATATTTTGTCTATGGTAAATAGTTGATGTTTTTTTTGTAGTAGGTTCATTACTATTTGGGTTGGATTGGCTTCTTCAAGTAGGGAGAAGTAATTTATAGTTTGGTTTTGTAATTTTGGTGATTTGTGAGATAGTATTTTGCCTCCTCCGATAGTTATTACTGGGGTTAGTGAGCGTATTATGAATTTGTCTCCGAATACAGTTATTATTGGTTTGTCTAGTCTTATTCTGGCGTAGGCTTTTTGATTTTTTTCTATGTGGTCTTGTTGAATTAATTTTAATTTTCCTATAACTTCTGTTGTTCCTATGTGTATTCTAACTTTTTGATTGTGCTTTATGGTGTAGTCGTCTAGTAGATTATAGATTACGGTATCTATGGAGAGTGTAGGGGATAATTCTTGTGGTTTTCCTATTACATCACCACGGTTTATTGATGATTTTTCTACTTTGGATAGATTTATTGCGCATCTTTGACCAGCATAGGCTTTATTCATTTCGGAGCCATGTACTTGGATTCCTCTAACTTTTGAGTTTATTTTGTTTGGAAGTATTTCGATTAAATCATCTTTGGTTATTTTGCCACCTGTTATGGTTCCTGTTACTACTGTTCCATGACCTTTTATGGTGAATACTCTGTCTATGGGCATTCTGAATAGTTCGGCATTTCTCGTTTTATTTATTGTTTTGGATTGGTTAAGTATTATATTTTTAAGATTGTCTATACCTATATTTAGTTTGGATGATACTTGACAGATAGGTGAGTCTTTTAATGGTGTTTCTTTTATGTCAGTTTTTATTTTTGTTATTGTATTGTCAAGGTTTTCATTACTTATTAAGTCTATTTTTGTTATGACTATGATTATATTGGTTATGTCTAGCATAGCGAGTATGTTGATGTGTTCAATAGTCTGTGGCATGATACCTTCGTCTGCTGCAATGATTAGTAGTGCCATATCCATTCCAGTAGCACCTGATACCATTGTTTTTATTAATTTTTCGTGACCTGGTACATCTACGATTGAAAATATTTTTCCATCTAAATAAAAGGGGGCAAATCCAAGTTCAATGGTCATCCCTCTTTGTTTTTCTTCTTTTAATCTGTCTGTATCGTAGCCTGTCAGTGCTTTTACTAATTCTGTTTTACCGTGGTCTACGTGTCCTGCTGTTCCTATAATTAAATGTTCCATAATTTTCACCTTATATAATATTATTTATGTTTTGTATTGTATCTGATAAATGACGTATCAATTGATGTAATATATTTGTTTATTAATCTATGTATTTACAAGTTTTTGATCAACTTATTTTATGATACCACAGAACACTCTATAATTCACCTATCACCTATAAATTAAATGTTATATACAGTAGTACAGCATTGTAGTAAAATATAGAAACCCAAGTTTTATTGATAATGATTATAATATTCAATTGCAATTCATTGACATTTAGGTTGTAATTTGTTAAGTTATTATTATACAATTAAAATACAAAGGAGTTGTAGTGTTATGTTGGAGAATGATTATTACATAAGGCAGAAGGATAAACTTTCTAAATCAATAGAGAAATTCTTGAAACCAATTACACCTGAATTAATTGACATGTTTGGTAATAAAGAAGCTAGTGTAATTAAGCAAAAAGTCAGAAACGAGTATGATAAACTAATTCCTCAATTTCCTTATATTGGCGGTGATGATAACAACTTGACATCTACTCTTATACTATCCAGCTGGGGTCTAGCCTTGTATAAAGTATTGACCCAATATAATATTGAATTATATGATATTGGAAAATTAATCTATTTATCAATGACTAGACATTTTAACAAAATGCCTAGGTTTATAAGAAAAATCAAGGGTAAAAGAATGTTTTCCAAATCAAAAGTAAGAAAAATGAAGAGAAGAGCGTTTATATCCAGAGAGAAGAAATATCCTTATGATTGGGTATGGGAAGTTAATGATGGTGATAGTATTAATTATGACCTTGCAATAGATTATACTGAATGCGGTATAGTTAAATTTTTTCATGATCAAGATGCTGACGAATTAGTACCTTATCTATGCAATTTGGATTATGTTATTTTCAAGGCTCTTGGAATTGAGCTTCATCGTACTAAGACATTAGGCTGCGGCTGTGATTGCTGTAATTTCAGATTTATTAAAAATGGTACTCCTAAAGAACCATGGCCGCCATTTTTTGTTAATTCTGACCTTGATACAAATAATAAAATTAATAAACCAGCAAACTAGAATTTATAATATTAACTTGTCTTGTTATAAGCATTAAAATGACTCTGTTTAGATATTTCTACTACTAGACAGAGTCTCATTTATCATATTTAATTATAGTCATTCCCATCTATTAATAATCGTTCAACTTTCTATAATAGCTCTAAAAATGCGTTTGCGATAATTTCATAATCCTTTTTATTTATGGTTCTCATACTCATAATTATATCATTGTTCTTGATCTTGCATATAATAGGAACTTTATTTTCTCTTAATTTATCTTGTAATACATTAGTGCTTATTTTACTATTTCTGATATCTAGAGCCGCACCTTTTATTGTAACACCAGGCAAAGAACCACCACCAATAGGATTATATTCTTCTATAATATCAATATCTAGTTTATCACCAAGTTTATCTTTTATCATTTTTTTCAATATATTTGCTTCTTCTAATAATGTTTCGTAAGGCTTAGTTAACATATTGATAATTGGAATATTTTCTTTGACATCTCTATTTTCAATATATATTTTCAATACTTCCTGTAAGGCTATTAGAGACATCTTATCAATTCTAACCATTCGAGTTAGAGGATTGTCTTTTATTTTTTCAATTAATTCTTTTTTCCCAACAATTATTCCTGCTTGTGGACCTCCCAATAATTTATCTCCGCTAAAAGTTACTATATCCAAACCTTTTTTTACTTGGTCCATAACTGTTGGTTCATAAGGCAATTTAAAATCTTGTAAGTCAAGCAATACTCCACTTCCTAGATCTTCCATAGATATAATTTCTTTTTCATTAGCTAGTTTCACTAATTCTTCACCTGAAACCTCTTGGGTAAATCCTTCTATTCTGTAATTGCTTTTATGAACTTTTAATAATATTCTAGCATCTTCAGTTATAGCATTTTCATAGTCTCTTATATAAGTTTTGTTGGTAGTACCTATCTCTACCATCTTAGCCCCGCTTCGCTCTACTATCTCGGGGATTCGAAAACTGCCGCCAATCTCAACTTGTTCTGACCTAGCTACTATAACTTCTTTTTTAAGAGCTATAGTGTTGATGCACAAAAAAACTGCTGCGGCATTATTATTAACTACAAGTGCACTTTCTGCACCAGTCAACTTGGTTAGTAATTCTTCTACACTATCGTATCTAGAACCTCGTGTTCCATTAATCAAATCATATTCCAGATTACAGTAACTACTAGCCACATCATTAATTTTATCTACTGCTATTTGAGGCAAAGGAGCTCTTCCCATATTAGTATGAAGTATTATGCCTGTTCCATTAATCACTCTGCCCAATCTTTTTCTATCTGTCTTAATAACCCAATTCATTACATCCTCAATAATAACTTTGGAAATATCTACTTCTGTGATATTATCCTGTTCAATAGTCTCTGAGATTATTTTATTTCTATAATCATTTGTAACCTTGTTGATTATATCTTTTATAGTATTTCTACCTTTTAGTCCAACCAATTCTTTTATTTTAGTGTTCTCTAGAATATCATTTGTAGATGGGATTTTTCTAAGTATATCATTCACCAATTTTCAATCCTCCTTTCTATTATTCAACTTATAAAAAGTTAATAAAAAACTAAATAACTACACAATAATTCATTATAAAAAAACAAAGAGGGTATTATCCCTCTTTTAATAAACGTTTATAAATGTTTCACTTGCATCTTTTTCATGTAATTCACCAATAACACTTGCGCATAGACATTCTTCTTTATTAAGTTCCTTAACAAGCTGTTCTGTCTTATCTGCTGCAACTGATATAAGTAATCCACCCGATGTTTGCGGATCGTATAAAGCTGTTTCTAGACTATCTGATATATTTTCATTAATATTTACCCATTTGCCAAAATATGATTGATTAGATCTAGCACCACCTGGTACAGCATTTTCATCTATCAACTGTATTGTTTTATCAAATAGGGGAACTTTGGAAGAATCTATCTTTATATTAACATTACTTCCACTTGCTAATTCATAAGTATGACCTAATATGCCAAAACCAGTAATGTCTGTACAAGCATGTACACCAACTCTTTCCATAGCAGCTGCTGCTCCTTTGTTTAGTGTACTCATACTTTTGACTACTTCTTCTAATTCTTTTTCGGTAATCAAATCTTTCTTGAGAGCAGTAGTCAAAATACCTGTTCCTATTGGTTTTGTAAGTACTAAGACATCTCCTACTTGAGCTCCTGAATTAGTTAGTACTTTATCAGGATGAACATAGCCTGTTACTGATAGTCCATATTTCACTTCTTTATCCGTTACCGTATGTCCACCTACCAGGATTGCTTCTGCTTCTACAATCTTATCTGCTCCACCTCTTAGTATCTCCGCTAGAACAACTGGTTCTAGACATGTGGCAAAACATGCTATATTCATAGCTGTGAGAGGTCTTCCACCCATTGCATATACATCACTCAAGGAGTTAGTAGCCGCTATCTGTCCAAATGTATATGGATCATCTACTATAGGTGTGAAGAAATCAAGTGTTTGAATTAACGCATAATCATCTTTTATCTTGTAAACACCAGCATCGTCTGATGTACCTAATCCTACTATTAAATTGGGATCTAGTTTGTTCTCTTTAGTTTTCAATTGGCACAAAACTTGCGCCAAGTCCTGTGGACTTAATTTACTTGCTCAGCCAGCTTTTGATGACATTTGTGTTAAACGTATTTTATCTTTATCTGCCATAACGTGTCCGCCTCCAAAAAATATTGACGTAAATCTAAGTCAACGTCAATTAGTCTTAGTCATTATTGGCGGGAGTGAGTAGGAATCGAACCTACCTCGACCGGTCTTACCACCCGAAAAAAGATTTGAAGTCTCCTGAATCCACCAGAATTCATTCATTCCCATAATTCTTGTATAATTATACTAGATTTTATAGCTTTTGTATAGATATAAATTGATTAGAGTTTTCTCATGTGCAAGTAAGTCAGAAAAAAGGTTTTGCTCTGACGTGGCTTTTGCAAAACAGTTTATGTATATGTTTCGCCAGCTACTTGCTCGTCCTGAGCAAAAAGCTGGGTTCGGCGTCCTGCCTCACTACTTCACATATACATAAACTCTTTTGCCCCTAGTCCCCCTTCAATATAATTCCAAAACATTTTTTCTTCTAAATTCAGCTAACTATTGGCTATCTAAGTATTACTAAATAGTTATTAAGACACTCTTAATCATTGCGTTATAAATTTGTCAATTTCTACTCTTAGCTTATTGAATTGTATGAATCTAGATTGTCTGATGACTTCTTTACCTTTGTAGAATACTAAGATTGTTGGTACTGTGAATACAAGGAATTTGCCTGATGTCTCTGGTACTGTATCTATTTTAACTTTAGAGACGTTAATATTTTTAATTTCCTCTGCCAGTTCGTCTAGTTTTGACTCTACTGATATACAAACTCCACATTGAGATGAGGAAATTAATAGTGTGCAGATTTCGTTATTAGCTATAAGATTATCAATTTCAATTATACTTTTAATTTCGTTCATTTAAAATCACCTCTTTTAAAATAATAAAACGATTCTTAATAGAAATTTGACTTACTTATACTGTAGTATATAATTATATTATAATATTTTTTGGGGAGGTTCAAACATGAAAAATGAATATCAAAATGAAACTATGAAATTATTGTATGAGAGAGCTAGTTGTCGTTCTTTTCAGGACAAAGACATTGAAGAAGATTTACTGAATGATGTGATAGATGCTGGTTTGCATGGGGCTACTGGCGGTAATTTACAACCATATTCTATAATTAAGATTACTAACGAAGAGACTAAGAAGCGTTTAGTTGATGAATGTGAGATGCAGAAAATTGTTGCTAATGCTCCTGTTAATTTGCTGTTTTGCATTGATTGGCGTCGTCTAGGACGTTGGGCAGAGGCTTGCAATGCTCCATTTACAGCAACCAAAAGCTATCGCCATTTCTGGATTGCATTACAGGATACAGTCATTTGTGCACAAAATATTTGTACAGCAGCAGATTCAGTTGGTTTAGGTTCTGTATACATTGGCACTGTAGAAAGTTGTTTCATGGAACTAAAATCCATATGTAATATTCCAGAAGGTGTATTCCCTGTTGTACTCCTTAGTCTAGGATACCCTACTAAATATCCTGCTCCAAGAAATAAACTTGGAGTTGAAGCTCTAGTACATAATGAACAATACCAAGATCTAGACATCGAAGAACTTATAAAACTTCATGATGAAAAATATGAACATAAAACTCTTCCTGTTACAGAAGAGAAATTACAAACAATCTATGAAGTTACTGCTGATGTATCAGGCAAATCTAAGGCTGAAGATATCATCAATACTATAAAAGAACAAGGTAATATCAATATGGCTCAGAGATATTTTGGATTACATTATATGGCTAATTGGTCTTGTACTGGTAATCAAGAATTTATTGATACCCTTATTAATTATGGCTTCGACTGGATAAAAGGTGATTAATTTTATAAGATAGAAAAATGTATTATTAATCATTTTTCTATCTTTTTTTTATAATATTAATATATCTATTAAATTATATAGAAGCTATTAATATTAATTGAGTCGCACCAGCTAACCCATATTTGTCTATATGTTCTTTAATATCTATTGCTCTATCATTGAATTCATTATATTTTTCATGTTCTTCCATAGCTTCTAAACTCTTATCCAATAAACTCTTAATAGATTGTATTTCTTTTTTTCCTTCTTCCTTATTTCCAATACTAGCCTCTTTGAATTCTAATATTTTTATAATATTAAAATCTTCATTTTTAACTATGTCAATTAATTCTTGTTTTTTATATGTTGAATTATGTATATTCCCTTTAATAGTGTCTATCTCAGCTATATAATGATGCAAATAAACATGTGATAACTGAGAATTAGATTGATTATCACAAAACATTTCATTTATAATAACCATACCATCTGGTTTTAATACTCTTTTAATTTCCTTAAAAACATCTAAATAGTCCTTGAAGTGATGAATTGAATTGGATACGCTTACTATATCAAATGTAGAATCATCAAACTCTAATCTATCTGCACTCATATACTTAAATTCAATTCTATCATCTTGTATATTCTTTCTACCCATCTCTAAAGCTTTCTTGCTAGTATCTACTCCAATAATATGATTAAAGTTCTTAAAACCTTCCTTAAGTATTTTAATAAACCCACCTGCACCCGAAGCAATATCCAGTACATTATCAACTTCAAAATTCCTAATTTCATCTTGTAAAATTTTCATGCTTTATCCTCCTCCCTAGCTAATTAATTTAACTATATATCATTTTAATACAAAATAATTAAATTTCCAATACTTTTTAAATATTTAAATTATATTTTTTTATGTTTTTCTGACTTACATACAACAATAAAGCCCAGTTAAGTTAATTTCCATCCCCTTAACTGAGCTTTTACTTTATAAAATATTTAATTAGATAAACAAGTTATGATTTGCATCATCTGTATCTCCTAGATAAGAAGCTACCCCTCCTAATTCAATACCATCAATTAGTTCTTCTGCCTTAATTCCCATTACATCCATTGACATTGTACAAGCAACAATCTTAACACCACTATCTAGCGCAGATTTTATAAGATCCTCTAATGAATTAACATTTTTATCTCTCATTACTCTTTTCATCATCGCTGAACCCATTCCAGCCATATGCATTTTGGAGAGTTTCAATTTTTTAGTACCTTTTGGCATCATAAAACCAAACATCTTTTCTATTACTGACTTTTTGACTTTAACCTTTTGCTCTTTCCTTAAGATATTCAATCCCCAGAAGGTAAAAAACATAGATACCTGTTTTCCCATAGATGCAGCTCCATTAGCTATTATAAATGATGCTAGGGCTTTATCTAGGTCTCCACTGAAAACTACCATAGTACTTTTATCAGCAGCTATTGATGATGTTTTTTTTATTTCAACATTATCATTACCTTTACCAATCCAGACTGCAAATTCTTTTTCTCTTTTTTCTGATTTTATAAAACTATTTCCAGTCTTTTTACACCATGCTTTTACATCAATAGGGAAGCCTGGGTCAGTTGCTGAAATCTCAAGAATATCACCTTGATTAATTTCTTTCATTTTATTGTTTACTTGCATTATTGGTCCTGGACATTGTAATCCACAAGCATTAAGTTTGATTGTAATTCCTTTATTCTCTAATGATTCAACTTTTTCAACTTTTCTTTTATCATTTTCATCTGAATTATCTTCACAACAGTCACAATCTATATCTGCACCTGTCATCTTAGTATAATCTTTTACAACACATTTATAGAAATTATATCCACCAATTAGATTTTTAGCTTTATAACCATATTGTGTAAGAATTCTTGAAGCAATATATCCCCTGATACCAATAGCACAATATACTAGAATCTCTTTATTTTTGTCTAGTTCACCAATTCTATCCCTTAATGAATTTACTGGAATATTCTTAGCTCCCTCTATATAACCAAGATCTAATTCTATATCGTCTCTTACATCAAGGATTATTGAACTTTGTTTATCTTCTTTATCTATTTCGTCCCATAAAATTACTTCCATATCACCATTCAATATATTTTCTGCTGAAAATCCTGCCATATTCACAGGGTCTTTTGCTGATGAATATGGTGGTGCATAAGCAAGTTCCAATTCTTTCAGGTCATATATTGTACCACCCATTTTGATTAATGTTGCTATAACATCAATTCTCTTATCGACACCTTCATATCCTATAATCTCAGCACCAAGTACTTTACCTTTCAAGTCAAACATCAACTTTATCGTCATAGGTATAGCACCTGGATAATATCCCGCATGTGACTTAGGTTGAACTAATGATATTTTGTAATCTTCTTGATATTTTTTGCCAATTCGATTTAGTGTTTTTTCATTATTACCTGTTGCTGCTACTGTAAGATCAAATACCTTAACTACAGATGTACCCATAGTTCCTTTATACTTTTCATTTCTTCCCACAATGTTGTTAGCTACAATTCTACCTTGTTTATTAGCTGGTCCAGCAAGTGGAATCATTGTTTTATTACCATTAACATAATCTACGACTTCTATAGCATCACCTACAGCATAGATACTGTCATCACTGGTTTTTAGATATTCATCAACTATGATTCCGCCTCTTTTATTAGTTTCAAGACCTACGTTTTTAGCTAATTCTCCATTTGGTCTAATACCAATAGATAATATAACCATATCCGATTCAAGCATAGTTCCATCTTGAAGTTTTACATAAGTCTTTCCATCTTCATCTACAAAAGAGCTTACTCCATTGTTAAGAAATAGTTTTATACCTTTTTGTGCCATGTGTCCATGAATCAGCTGAGCCATATCGTAGTCGACTGGTGCCATTACTTGGTCAGCCATCTCTACTAAGTTAACCTCTAACCCCTGATCGTACATATTCTCAGCCATTTCAATTCCTATGAAACCACCACCGATTACAGTCACTTTCTTTACAGGATTCCTATCAAGATATGACTTGATTGCATCAGTGTCCGGAATATTCCATAGTGAAAAAATATTATCTTTATCTATGCCAGGTATAGGTGGCTTAATTGGTGTAGAACCTGGTGAAAGAACCAAATTATCATATGTCTCTTTGTATATTTCTCCATTTGCTAGATTTTTCACTTCTACATATTTTTCTTCTTTGTTAATTGACAAAACTTCATTTTGTACTCTTACATCAATGTTAAATCTAGCCTTCATTGCTTCAGGAGTCTGAAGAAGAAGATCTTCTCTTTGTTCAATCGTTCCTCCTATATAATAGGGTAAACCACAATTGGCAAAAGAGATATATTTCCCTCTTTCAAACATTATTATTTCTACATTTTCATTAACTCTTCTAAGTCGTGCGGCAGTACTAGCACCACCTGCAACCCCTCCAACTATAAGAACTTTATTAATCATACTAATATCCTCTCTTTCAACTTGTCTTTATTTTAACAAACCATATCGTTCTATCTTTATATTTATATATTACAATATTAGGATATATGTGTCAAGAAAAAACCTAATAAATACTAGACATTTTTTACCATATAGATTATGATTACAATAATCATTAATTTTATACCTTAGTTTTTTATAATATCTAGAAATTGTTCTAAAGAAATTTTGAAATACATTCATTTTATTGCATAATTCTAGAATATACATTACTATAGTGATATACGAAATCCATACTACAAGCTTAGAGGTGAAACCATGAGTACGAATAATAATAGTAACAACAAGTTTGATCCATACAAATATATACCTTTTATAATAATTGTTTTTCTCATTGCAAAATTTATATTTAAACCTGGTAATCTTACTTGGTTTTTCTCGTCATTCAAATCATTGATTATTACATCTATAATTATTTATTTATTAAGTCCAGTTGTAAGAATAATAAAGGCTAAATTGAAATTCCGACATACATTAAGTGTTTTACTCACGTATGTACTTGTTTTTGCATTTATAATACTTTTTATAATTTTAATTGTTCCAACGATTACTGATAGTGTTAATTCACTTGTTAATAATTTTCCTACTACTGGAGAGTTAAGCGAATTTATAAATGGACTTTTTGTAACTAATCTATTCAGCCCTGAAAAAATAGCCGAACTCATTAAAATGCTTGAAGATTCCATTGTAAGCTTTTCCAGTGATTTGCTTAGTTTATCAACACAGGTTATTTCTTCAATCGGTAGTTTTATTAGCAATATCGCAATTTTATTTTTATCATTATTTATGGCATTCTACGCACTCAGAGATTGGGATGAAATCAGACCAAAGTTAACTAAGCTTGTCAGAGCAATGCTACCGAAAAGATATGCTGACTGGACTATAAGAGTAACTAGATTAACAGATAAAGCACTTAAGCAATTTCTTATAGGTAAATTATATACTTGTGTCATATTAGGCTTGCTCGTAAGTATAGGGATATATGTTGTAAACTTAGTTTCACCATTAAAAATACCTTATGCCCCACTTATGGGATTCATAATAGGTATAACTAACATAATTCCTTATATCGGACCATTTATAGGCACAATACCTTGTCTAATATTTGCTCTATTCTCAGGGTTCTGGGAAGCTGTTGCTTTATTGGTTATCATACTTATCATGCAACAGATTGATAATATAATAGTAAGTCCTAAGATACTTGGAAATTCAGTAGGATTAAAACCATTTTGGGTTGTTGCATCTGTTACTATCGGGGGAAGTTTCTTCGGTGCAGCAGGAATGATTTTATCAGTTCCCATTGCTTCTGTAATACTTACATTAGTGATGGAGAAAATCAATAGTGTTGATGTGAAAAAATAGATATATCAATATAAATCAATAACAATAAAAAGGGTAATTTGGAACATTAAAAATGTTTCGGAATTACCCCTTTTATTGTTTCAATCTGAATAAAAAAGCTATATATACCCAAAATAGTAATATAACATTTTTTACTATAGTCATTTAGGAGGTTTTTTAATGAGCAAAAAAGTTATATTACCAATATTAATAGTTTCATTATTCTTATTTGGTTGTCAAAACAAATATAGTGATAATAATACATCAAAATCAGATACATTAGAATTCAATTATGATTTCCAGAATGGAACAAATGGATGGATGGGAGGATTAGCAGGTATTGATGGTAACACTCTTACAGATGGATTCGATATCAATTATGCCCATGCTGATTATTCACAAAATGATAGTTTCAATAATGGTATCTACCTGACATGTAGTACTAAAAATGATAATATGTTTATGTATACTACTAAAAAATTAAGTTCTAGAGATGGCTTATCACCACTTACCAACTACGAAGTTGACTTGAACTTTGAAATTTCATCTAACGAAAATGCAAATAATTCTATACCAATGGATAGATTATTCATTAAAGCAGCAGTTGCCAATATTCAACCCTCCATTGAAGTAATTGAAAAAGGCTACAACAACAATTTTTTCATAAATCCAAATACTGAAGACGCAAGTAGAAAAATTAGTTTAACCACTCTCGGTAATGCGGATATACCAAATAAAGATGCTAATGGCATCAAAACCTTTCAACAATCATTTAATGCTACAACTGATAGTAATGGAGATATGTGGGTAATAATAGGAGTTGACTCAGATTATAAAGGTAATGGCTCACTATTTCTCGATAATATCAAAATCAGTATCCATGAGATATAAAATATAACCCTTTTATCTATTCTTAAATGAATAACTAGTTAAATAAAGTTAGTAATTCATTTGATTCAATTTATATAGTTAAACTTTTAACTATATTGAAACTTTCCTCACAGGCATCTTAATACAAGCATATAATATTGTAGAACAGCATCTAAGAGGAATGTTACAATATAGATAGAAGGGTGATTGCTTTTGAAGATATGTGTTGTTGGAGCAGGATATGTTGGACTTGTAGCCGCATTGTCCTTTGCGAAATATAAAAATGATGTTATCTGTGTAGATAAAGATATTCAAAAAGTTAAACAGTTAAACAAAGGCATTCCTACAATATATGAGGAAGGTCTTGATCCACTATTAAAGAAATGTTTGAAGAAAAAATATATCCTATTTACTAATAATATAAATACTGCTATAGAATTGTCAGATGTCATTATGATTGCAGTAGGCACACCAACAAATCCTGATTGGAGTGTAGACATTTCACAAGTTATAGACGCATCTATTCAAATATCCAAAAAAATCAATAAATATAAAGTTATTATAATTAAGAGTACTGTACCTGTTGGAACCCACGAGATTGTAGAAAATCTTCTTATCAAAAATGGTGTAAATAAGAAATACTTTGACGTAGTATCTAATCCTGAATTCCTAAGAGAAGGTAGAGCCCTTAATGATTTTCTTCATGGAGATAGGATGGTAGTGGGCTGTAAATCAAAGAAAGCTCAGAAGATAATGAATGAGTTATACAATTCATTCAACACTAAAATAATATATACCAATCCACCTACAGCAGAATTAATAAAATATGCTTCAAATGCATTATTAGCCACAAAAATCTCTTTTATCAACGAGATTGCTAATCTATGCAGTAAAGTGGATGCTAACATAGATACTTTATCTTACGGGTTGGGTCTAGATAAAAGAATATCCCCTGAGTTCCTAAAAGCAGGAATTGGATATGGCGGCTCATGTTTCCCCAAGGATACAAAAGCTTTAGTAACTATAGGTGAAAAATATGGTTGCGAGTTTAATATTGTAAGAAGTACAATAAAAGTTAATGAAGACCAAAGGCTAAAACCTGTGGAAATATTATTGGATCATTATAATCGAATTGAGGGCAAAACAATATCTCTTTTAGGTCTTACTTTCAAACCTGGAACAGACGATATTAGAGATGCACCATCTTTATTCATCATTGATGAATTGCTTCAGCTGGGTGCTTATATAAAATGCTATGACCCAATGGTTTCAGAAGAAATCAAAAGCTTATTTCCTAATATAACATATTGCAGTTGTATTGAAGATACAGTAAAAGATTCCTATTGTACTATTATCTGCACTGAACTTTATGAATTTTATAAAATGGATTTAGAGGTTATTGCTAAGAATATGAAGAAGCCTGTACTTATAGATGGTAGAAATATGATTGATATAAATGAAGCTGAAAAAAGCGGTTTTAGTCATTATTATTCTATTGGGAATGGGAGTTTTGCGAAGAAAAAATAAAGTGTGATGCTTAGAAATTGATAGACAACGGTTGTATTTTCAAACCATATACAGTGATAATCACTGTATATGGTTTATTTTGTATGCTACCACTCATAAGTTAGTAAAAACTGGAATTTTAGCCTATAAATTTGTTAAGGTCTTTTTCAAATTCATAGGATCTTTTTCAAATTATATAATTGTTGAATTAAATCTTAACTATAGGAAAGGTTTAATTCAACATTTATGCTTATTGAGTATTTGATATTAACGTTTAATTTTGCGCTCCTTCTTGACTTTGTCAAATAGGGCTAGTAGTTGTTTTGATACTCTTTGGAATGTGTAATTTTCTTCAGCGTCTTTACGTGCTTTTTTACCCATTGCTCGTGCCTTATCTTCATTATCTAGTAGATAGTTGATTTTTTCAGCCATAGCAATCGGATTATCGTAATCGTCTAGTACGATACCATTGACATTTTGTTCGAATAGTTCGGAGTTACCTCCACGATTAGTTGTTATTATAGGTAATCCTGCTGCCATACCTTCGTAGTGAATTCTTGCTAGTGGTTCTCTCCATTGAGATGCACATACGAATATATCAGCAATATTATAGATTTTTGGTATTTCATCAGGTGTTAAAAATCCAGTAAATACAACTGGTCCTCTTAATTCACTTGCTTTTCCATGTAGCATTGAAGTGAATTCATCTATTTCATCGTTTCCATACCATTTACTACCAATTAAAACCAATGCTGTCTTTGGATGAGTTTTCATAACAATCTTCATGGCTTCCATAACAATTTGCTGACCTTTTTTGGGGCTTAGCCTACTGACACATATTACTACTCTATGATCTTTCAATTTATATTTCTTCTGAAGTTCCTTCTTGTTTTCCATAGCTTTTTTAGAACCTACTGGATGATAGATCTTAGTATCGGCTGCTGAATAGACAGGAAATACTTTTCCCTTAGCAGATGGATACATATTGATAACTTCATTTCCGATGAATTTACTTACTGTTGTTATGAATTCTACTTTATCAATACACTCTTTCGCCTGAGGTGGGTTAATCTTTTTAGGTATCATCATCTCATTATGCAGACTTAAACTAAAATAAGTATTAGGCGCTACTCTACTCAATTGCCTAACCCAACGTGGTCTATTAAATACATGTATCAAATCCAATTTATCATGAATAGTACTTATCTTATTTTCAACTTCTTTGATATACTCAGATTTAGTTCTACCTTTGACACGAATAAAGGTAACGTTGCCTACTTTTTCCTGTTCTGGCAAACCACCCTTCAATACTGTAAAAACAGTAATATGATGCTCTTTTGATATTATCGGTAGTATATTATCTATATAAATCTGTATAGCTCCCCCTAATACCGGTGGAACAGGAAGTTTTTCTGTGCATATAAATGCAATATTCATTAAATAATCCTCCTTCTGGATTAATTCTACTTATATCTTCCAATGACTCAGAACTGCTATTTTTTCTTTTTCTAACTTTGCTATCTTTGCTATTTTACCTGGGTTGACTTGCTTATTTTTTGAGAATATATTCTTTATTGTTCCAAAAAACCAGTGAGGAAACATTAAGTCTATTTTTAGTACTTCTTTCTCTTCTTTAGTCAATTTATTGTTTTTATCATAATAGCTAAGTATAAAATTAATATCATCTATATCCCATTTTCCTCTTTTTTCAGCACGCTTACCAATGATTTTCCTTAAATCTCTAGCAGGCAGATCGTATGTCACACCGTCAAGATCAATCACAAATATACCCTTTTCAGATAAAACAGCATTTCCTGAACCATAGTCTTGATGACATAATGAAGATTCGTGCAAATCAATGTTGGTTAATCTACCATAGGAAGATTGCTCTAATGCAATAATAGCTTTATCACATAAATCAATAATATCATCAATACATTCAAGGTATACTCTATATGAGCTACTAGTTGTGCTTGTTTTAGCTACATCTTTCCATTTTAACATTCTTTTTTTCATGGAATTATACTGCTCTGGCCATCTACCTAGCTTAGATGATATTTTTGCACCTTCAGGAGCTCTATAGCCCTTAGATATTAAGTGAAAATATCCTAATCCTTCTATCCCATTAGTAAAATCCTTAGCTCTTGTAAAATTAAGATCTCTTCCATCTATCCATTCATATAGTACAAATAGTTGTCCCATGTACTCAGTTATATATTCTCCAAGACTATTGGGGTAGACACTGGGAACTTTTCCGCCTTTCTTATGGATATACCTTTGAGCATTAACGGAAAAGGTCATTTTTTCCTTGGTATGACGAAATCTCTTTAGACACATTATCTGATTTTTATGAGTAAATTTCCACAGGGTTTTTAATCCTTCATTCTGAATAATGGATATATCGTTAGGTCTAATATTGTATTGATTTAGTACATTAGCAGATATATCCTTAAGTTCAATAGTAGTGTTATTTATTTTCACTCTACTTAACACCAACCCTTTCAAATATTATAGTGAAGCAATTATTTGTTCAAAATTTTCTATGATATAATCTTTTGAGTTTTCTATGACGATAATATTTTTTAGCTTATTTACATATTTACTTTCTGTCCAAGTCTCTTCTCTCTTCTGATAATATTTACTCATTATACCTGCAAATAGATGGGGATACATCATCGTCGATTTCAAAACCTGCCATTGCCAAGTTTCCAGTGGATTGACTTCTTGGTACCATTTCAAAATATCTACAGTAAGCTTCAAATCCCACTCACCACGTTTTTTCATAATCTTATTAAGAAATTTTCTTATATCTTTTGTTGGTATCTCTATAGCAAGTGAATCTGGGTCTAGAACATATATTTTCCCTCTATCTGTCATTATTAAATTCCCGTCAATGAAATCCTGATGAACTAAACATGTTGTTTTTTGTATTTCATCTACCCATCTGTCATATAACAAATGATTATCATTACTTAATGCAGATTCCATTTTTCTACGGAAACCAGGAAATTCTTTTAGTATCATATTTTCAAATTCATTATGACTACTTTTATTTTTTTCTTGTTCATAATACTCTTCTAATTTTTTCATCTTTTTACTTGATTTATCATACCAAGTGCCTAAAAGAATGTTAGGTTTACAGTCAGCCGGTGGTTGAAATCCTCTTGAAGCAGCATGGAATTTAGCTAATTCTTTTATTATTTTTTCTAGTCCTTCTTTTGTTTTAGAGCTAGGTGCCCTACCTTTGATAGCTTCATTCAATAAATAATTCGCTCCGTCAACTTCAACATATTTTTCGCCCTTTCGGGATTCAATTATCCCCGGCATATTGATTCCTCGGCTACATAGATACTCTATAGCAGCAATAATGAAATTCATTCTGTCTTTAGAAATAGAATTCTTTTTTAGAATCTTCTGTCCTGTTGAAGTCTGAATCCACCATACTCCTTTTTTAACTTTGTAATTTTCATTTTTAATATTTAGTACTTCTATCTTATAGTTACCTAATACTTTTAATAAATCTTCAGATGGCATGTTACTTCCCCTTTTTATATCAATTTTAAAAACAAAACCCTCAGGTTTTGAGGGTTTTAGCTATTTTAAATCTTAGAGATAATAGTCTTTAGTGTTTTTGTTTGGTATAAAATCATGATCGTCGTCGTCATCGTCATCATCGTCGTCATCATCGTCGTCATCATCGTCGTCATCGTCGTCGTCATCATCAGGTAGATCTGGCTCTTCACCCCAAGAAATCTTAATTCCAACAGTTCCATACTCATAATCTTCGTCATATTCAAATTTCATTTTGAATTCTAACTCTTCTCTACTAGGAATAAAAACATCCTGTCCTTCTAGCTGAAGTTCTCCTCTAAAAAGTTTTGGTAGATTAGTGTTAAGATATTGGATACACTCTTTTTTATTACCTATATAGGCTTCTTTACATTTCAAAAGTATTATTCCTCCTTACGTAGAATAATTAAATACACATAGAAATAATTATTCTAATTTTCTTTTATAAACTATTAATACATTATATGTTATTGAAAAAAAAGTGTTCTAATTTGGATTAAATAGAAAAGATAAAAGTTAGAAAAGTTGAGCATAAAAAATGAGCCTGTCAGGGACAGACTCATAAATAATTTATCTAATTCTTACTGGAAATCCAACTTTCTTTTGAACTTTTCTAAGAGTTTTTGTTGCTAGGTAATTAGCTGTTTCTCCATTTTTCTTGATTATACTATCTAGATAATCTTTGTTCTTTTGTAGATCTTTGAATCTTTCTTGTATTGGTCTTAATTCATCAACTACAACTTCACCGACTATTGCTTTCAAATCGCCATAGCCTTTACCTTGGAATTCATTCATACAAGATTCAATGGTTTCACCAGTTATACTTGAATAAATATCAATAAGATTCTTAACTCCTGGTTTATCTTCTGAATAAGTTATTTCTCTATCTGAATCAGTTACAGCTCTTTTGATTTTATTTCTGACAGCGCCTAAATCATCTAATAATGAAATGTAACCATTAGGATTTTCATCTGACTTGGACATTTTCTTAGTTGGTTCTTGTAAACTCATTATCTTAGCGCCTACTTTACCAATATAAGGTTCTGGAATAGTCAATACATCTCCATAAATATTATTGAATCTAGTTGCTATTTCTCTAGTAATCTCAAGATGTTGTTTTTGATCATGTCCAACAGGAACTAAATCTGATTGGAACAATAAAATATCAGCTGCCATCAATACTGGATAAGTAAAAAGACCTGCATTAATGTTATTACCGTGTTTTGCTGATTTTTCTTTGAACTGTGTCATTCTGTTCAACTCACCCATATATGTAAAACAGCTAAGAATCCATGAAAGTTCAGCATGTCCAGAAACATGTGATTGATAATACATAATATTCTTTTCTGGATCAAGTCCTGCTGCAATATATATTGTTAATAAATCTCTAGCACGCTTTCTTAGTAAAGCGGGATCTTGTCTAACTGTAATTGAATGCATATCAACAACACAAAATAGGCAATTATAATCATCTTGCAATCTCGTCCAATTCTTAATGGCTCCTAAATAATTACCTAATGTTATAACTCCAGTAGGTTGAATACCACTAAAAATCACTTTTTTCTTTTCAGCCTGTGCACTCATACATGTCACCTTTCTTTATCTATTTATTTTTTATGTTTTTTTAAACATTTAAATTATTGTATTAAATGTTAGTTTAGCATATTATAAATTTTTATTCAAGGTATTAACTGAGTATAATTTATCAAAAATTACACATAATAGATTATATTAGTTCTGCTAATAAATTTTATAATATTTAGTATCTGGAGGGATATTATGATAAGTTTTTCTAACAATAGGCAAATATGTAGATACCCAAAATCGTCTATAATCCATCTGCCAGTTAGTGAATATATCTTTAACCTTTATAGTCCTTTGGGTTACACAAATGATTTTTTTGATAGCCGGGATTTAACTAAATCTTATTCCAAAAAAAGAAGAAAAGTTAGGTAGGTAAAATGTTGAATTGAAAAACTTAGCCTAAATGGTTAATTCAACATTTATATTGAAAGGAGAAATAATTATGGATAGCATGATGAATTTTTGTGAAACTGCTAAGCAATGTAGTTCTTATTGTCCAAAACAAAATGTACAATCCTTGTCAAATTCAACTGTAGAAAGTACATCTTGCCTTAATTGTAATAACTGGGAAAATAGTCATTGTAAATTAGATTTATATGATCAAATAAATCATACGGAATAATATATTTCAGTAAACTTATAAATGTGATTAACAGTCGTTCCAATAGTATAGGGGAATAATCCCCCTATACTATTTACACTCGATATTCAAATCATAAGTTTGTTTTTATTTTGTTGAGAGTAGAAATATAGTGATATTAATGGGGCTGTCTCATTTGACAGCCTCATATCTGAAGATACATAATTTTATTTGATAGTAGGAAAGGTAGTTTTTATGAAGTTGAATTTTACAAGAAGCAGTGTTGTTTTTATGGTTGTTGCTTTTTTCTTGTTATTTATGTTTGTGATTTTGGAGAGTCTTGATAGTAAGGCGGTCATAATAATTTTTCTATCCCTATTTATGCTTTTCATAAGTACGAAGTGTTTTTATATAGGATGTTTTGTTAATATTGTACTGCTTATATATCTGCCTTTTATGCTTATACAGAATAATCATATTCTGCTTAATAGAAATGAAACCTTTACCCTTATTTTTATTTTATGTGCTATATACTTGACATCTATCTTTGATTTTTTGATACTTGCTTATCATATCAATAATAGTGATAAGAATTGTAATTTTTATATTACTTCGTTTTTTAATAGACCTTTTTTAAAGATATTGTGTATATTCTTTTTATATTTGTCTTTGCTTTTTTCGGTTATTGATTCATTTGCGCTTTTATATACTCATTTGAGTAATATATTCAACGAGGGTATAATTGGTGAGGATGAGATATTTAGTCATCTTGATGCTCTTTATTTTAGTACCACTACCTTCTTCACTATTGGGTTTGGTGATATAAGACCGTCGGAGTACTCGGAGATAACTAAGAGGTTAGTTATAATACAAGCTATTATAAGTCATATAATCACTACTGTTTTATGGCCAGTTGCAATAATTTTTGTATTTGGTAAAAGTTCCAAGAAAATATTCAGTAAAAACAAGGATATAAACTAACTATTCTTATTATAAAATTTCAATTTTTAATATTCCCAGGTATAGATAACAGAGTTTTACTATTGTATATTATAAAAAGCTATGATATACTTAACGCAATTAAATAAGACAGTTCGTAACCATCCTGTCTATAAATAAAACTAGGACTTATAAAAGGCTATCGTCTTAATATATATAGATAGTTTTTTTGTTTTAGGGTGGTTTTCACCCTTTTTTTAATGTCCTTTTTTAAGAAGGAGGATAACATAGTGAAGAAAATTGGTTTAACTACTACGGTACCTGTGGAAGTTCTTATAGCCGCTGGATATACACCTATAGACTTGAATAATCTTTTTATAACTTCTGATGAATATTCAAAGTATATAGAAATAGCTGAAAGAGATGGATTTCCCAAAAGCCTGTGTGCTTGGATAAAAGGTATATATGGTGCTTGTATAGAAAATGACATAAAAGAGATTGTTGGAGTTATTGAAGGAGATTGTTCTAATACAAAAGCGTTAGCTGAAGTATTGGAATTAAAAGGAATCACTGTATATCCGTTTTCATTTCCACAGAGTCATAATAAAAAAGATGATGAGTTGGAAATTAAAAAATTCATGGATATTTTTAATGTAAGTTTTGAAGAGGTAGAAAAAGTACGGTTAAGATTGAATAAGATAAGAAAACTTGCTGTGGAAATGGACAGATTAACATATGTACATAACAATGTTAGTGGATTCGAAAACCACTTATATCAAGTTAGTTTAAGTGATTTTAACGGAGATGCTGACATATATGAAGAAGAATTGAAGACTTTTATTGAAAAGGCGAAAGAAAGAAATTGTAGCTGTAAAAAAGTTAGATTGGGATATATAGGAGTTCCACCTATGACCATTGACATATATGATTTTGTAGAGAAATTCGATGCTTCTTTTGTTTATAATGAGGTTCAAAGAGAATTTGCTTTTCCTAGATGTGAGGATGCTTCCAATATATATGACCAATATTATGATTATACATATCCATATGATGTGAATTTTAGAATCAAGGAAATAAAAAAACAGATTGAAGATAGGCAGATTGATGGGATAATTCATTATACTCAAGCATTTTGTTACAGAGCAATAGAAAACATTATTTTGAAAGACAAGATAAATGTTCCTATCATAAATATTGAAGGGGATAAACTAAATAGCTTAGATGCCAGAACTAAACTTAGGTTAGAAGCTTTTCTTGATATGTTAAGGGATCTTAAGGAGGTATCATGTGTATGAAAACCTTGGGAATCGATCTAGGCAGCAGAGAAGTCAAGATTGCAGTAATGGAGAATGATGAGATAGTAAAAAAATCTAAGATAAGTACAATGTCATTTTATAGAGAATACTGCCGTTTCGATGGTAAAATCTTAGTGGATTTAAGTAAGCTTGAAATTGATAATATAGATAAAGCTGTATCAACGGGATATGGAAAAAATAATACTGATCTTAGAATGTTCAAAGCAATAAATGAAATAAAAGCCCATGTCTATGGAGGAATCTATCAAACAGGATTAAAAGATTTTATACTCTTAGATATAGGCGGTCAAGATGTTAAAATCGTCAGAGTTGAAAAAGGCATAATCACAGATTTGGACCTGAATGAAAAATGTGCCGCTTCCTGTGGACGGTATCTAGAAAATATGGCAAATGTTCTAGAAATATCACTTGATTCAATGAGTAATCATTATGAAAATCCTGTTGAATTAAACTCAACATGTGCAGTGTTTTCTGAATCTGAGTTGATTGGAAAAATAGCTGAAGGGATTGATATAAAAAGCCTTTGCGCTGGGGTTAATTATTCTCTATATAAAAGGCTAAGACCACTTATAAGCAATTTCAAAGGAAAAAATCTAATTATCACTGGTGGCGTTGCAACCAATAAGGCTGTAAACCATTATCTAAAAAAAGATTATGAAAATATAATTACCGTTGATGAACCCCAATTCAACGGAGCTATAGGATGCTGCTATTATGGAAATAGCTTTTTGTAGATAAGCAAGATATGGAGGAATAGAAATGTATATTTTAAAAACAGAGCATAGTTTTGACAGTGCTCACTTTCTTGCAAACTATGAGGGAAAGTGCAGTAATATTCATGGACATAGATGGAAAGTAGAAATTGAGATACAATCAGAAATATTAAAAATAGGCGGACAACTTGATGGTATGATCATAGATTTTGGTGATTTCAAGAAAGATGTTAAAGAAATGGTTGACTTCTTTGATCACGCTCTGATTATACAAAAAGAGACCATGAGGAAACAAACTCTAGAGTGTTTGTTAGAAGACGGTTTCAGTATTATACAAGTTGATTTTCGACCTACAGCAGAAAATTTTGCAAAATTCATGTTTAATAAAATGGAAGATAAGGGCTATAACGTAAAAAGAGCTGTTGTATATGAAACTCCAACCAATAGTGCAATATATGAAAAAAGTGAGGCGAAATAGATTTTGAAATTAAAAGTAGTTGAAAAATTTGTCAGCATAAACGGAGAAGGTCGTTTAGCAGGACAATTAGCAGTTTTCATTAGATTTGCAGGCTGTAATCTAAGTTGTAGCTATTGTGACACCCTGTGGGCAAATAAGGCCGATGTTCCATACGAATCAATGAATGCGGCTAGTATATACGAATACATAAAATCAACAGGAATCAGGAATGTAACATTAACTGGAGGAGAACCATTACTTGAAGATGGAATCTCGGAGTTATTGGAACTTTTAACAAAAGAAGATGAATTTATAATAGAAATAGAGACAAATGGTAGTATGGATTTAAAGAGGTTCTCAGAATCAGAAGAAAATAAAATCAGGTTTACAATGGATTACAAACTACCTTCAAGTAATATGGAATCCAAGATGAAACTTGATAACTTCAACTATTTGACTAAGGCTGATACAGTTAAATTTGTATCTGGAAGTATTGAAGATTTGGAAAAAGCAAAATCTATCATCTACAAATATGATTTAATAGAGAATACCAACGTATATATAAGTCCAGTATTTGGTCAAATAGATATGCGTGATATAGTACAATTTATGATAGACAATCATATGAACGGTGTTACTCTTCAGGTTCAATTACATAAAATTATATGGGAACCTGAGAAAAGAGGTGTCTAGCTTAGTATGGAAATCAATAAAACAGAAATAGCAAAACATATAAGAGGTATTTTAATAGCTTTAGGAGAAAATCCTGACCGTGAAGGTCTTAAGGACACCCCTTCCCGTGTAGCCAATATGTATGAAGAAGTGTTTCAAGGAATGTGTTATACCAATGATGATATCGCTGATATGTTCAATAAGACTTTTGAAGATGATTTATATGTAGAAGAAGGAAGTAAAGACATGGTTCTTATGAAGGATATTGATATTTTCAGCCATTGTGAGCATCACTTGGCGTTAATGTACAACATGAAGGTAGCTGTAGCATATCTACCTAATAAGAAAATCATAGGGCTTAGTAAAATTGCAAGAATAGCAGATATGGTTGGAAGAAGACTACAACTACAGGAAAGAATAGGTACTGATATTGCAGAGATAATGCAAAAGATAACAGAATCCGAAGATGTAGCAGTTATCATTAAAGGTGAACATGGATGTATGACTACAAGAGGAATAAAAAAGACTAATGCCAAAACAGTGACAACAACATTAAGAGGGAAATTCAAGACTGATATCCTTTTGAACAATAGATTAATGATGATGTATAAATAAAAATATAGAATGGATGGTATAAAAATTATGAATAAAGAAAAAGCAGTAGTAGTATTTAGCGGTGGACAAGACAGTACAACTTGTTTATTCTGGGCAAAAAAGAAATTCAAAGAAGTTATAGCTGTATCTTTTGATTATAATCAAAAACATATATTAGAATTAGAGTGCGCAAAAGACATTTGTAAGAAATACGAGATAGAACATCATACTCTAGACCTTGGGCTATTGAATCAACTAGCTCCGAATTCATTAACCAGAACAGATATAAAGGTAGACAAAGATTCCCCAGACAAAGGTGTTCCTAATTCATTTGTAGATGGTAGGAACATGCTGTTTCTAACATTTGTAGCAGTATTTGCGAAACAAAGAGGAATAAATAACATTATTACTGGAGTATCAGAAAGTGATTTCAGTGGCTACCCAGATTGTAGAGATGTATTCATAAAATCCATAAATGTAACTCTAAATCTTGCTATGGATTATCAATTTGAAATCTATACTCCACTAATGTGGATAAATAAAGCACAAACATGGAAAATGGCTTACGACCTAGGCGTACTTGATGTAGTAAAAGAAGAAACTCTAACATGTTATAATGGAATCATAGGCAATGGATGCGGAGACTGTCCTGCTTGTAAATTGAGAAAAAGTGGATACTTGGAATTCAAAAAGGACTATTACGAATAGAGACTATTTATAAAGTATAAATTTCATATGCTTGAATTAGATATATTTTTCTTGATTTTATAAGTTGAATAGAACTAAATAATTACTTGTTCTATAGCCATTATTTAATTCAACTTATATAGTATGATTCAAGCATATGATTAACTTAGAAAAAATATCCATCTCAAAATAGCAAAGACTATTTCCCCTGTTTTCTTAAATTGAATAATATCTGAATGATTATCAATATTACAGCAGCAATTACTGTTATACTTATAGGAGTATTACTTCCACAATGTCTAACTAATATTCCAATCAATGCCCAAGCAGTAGTTAATAAATATGCTAAGTCCTTGTTATTGATTGAAACATATAATGAAAGAATTAATGCAAAGATCAATACAATCACTGTCCATACAGTTTCTGATAACCCTAAACCATTCCATCCAGTAGCTTTTAGAACAGCAGAAACATTAGCTATTGTAGCTATGGATATCCACGCTAGGTAGACACTGAAAGGTAATTTAACGAACTTCTTATCACTGCTTTTAGTTACACAGTTACTATTTACTCTATTATAGATTTTAATCAGTGTAAATAGAAGTAATACCATGATGATCAGCGATAACCATAATTTTTCATAGTGCCAAGCAATTAACCACAATGCATTTAATATGCTTGAGATAAAAAAAGTGATACCTATTGAATCAATACAGGCATTTTGTTTTTGTTTTGGCATTAATCCATAGATGACAAATCCTAGTAATAATATGTAGATGAGCCCCCATATCATGAATGTATAGGGTGCTGGAGTGAATAAGGAATTGATGTCACTAGATATTTCTCCTGTTGTTTTACCGTTAAGAGGTAACGCCGCAGCAAGAATATTAACCACCACCATGATTACATATCCAATAACATTAAGTATCCTAATCTTCTTTCCCATATATCCTCGTCCTTCATTTATTATTTATTACTATATATGTCTATTATTTGATTTTAATGCAATAAATCTATTTTAATTTAAGATAATCCTTATAAAATATATTCTAACAGACCAAGTATCAATAAATGTCCAGGGTAAAAAACATAAAACAAATATTTGATTTTCGGACCTTTCTTTCCATTATAATAATATATAAATATCAACGCTATTGGTGAAAATACCTGCAAATTAATACCATGATATCTAAAATACATAATACCTAAGAATAAAGATGTCAAAAGAATATAACTTAATGCCTGCTTATAAAAATCACTTCTGAAAACATAGAATGCAAATATAACCAATACACCTAATATACCGTAATCAGTATCAAGGAAATACGCAACTATTCCTATCAATAATACTAGTAGATAACCCAATTTTTTATAGTGGTCATATACAAATACAGCAAGTAACCCAAAGAAAAGTGTGAAAAACACATTCAACCCGCTACCAAACTCTATTATATTACCCTCAAATGCTAGATTATAAGGTATTTCAGATATTAAGGCGAATGTAAATAATCTGATTAAGTATTTCTTGACGTCATGTGTATGAAAGTATCCTTCTGCTATTAAAAAAGCAAAGATAGGAAATGCAATTCTTCCTATTATTCTCAAATAAATATATTGTGGAAAGAATATTGCCCCTAAGTGGTCTACTAACATTGTCAAACAAGCAATTATCTTCAGATTCGTTGAATTCATCGTTTTCCCATCTCCTCCATATATTATAATAATCTTTATTACTATTATAATATATGTTGTCCAGGTTTATTGCAATTACTTATAGTAATATTTTACCAGAAGAGAATAATATAGTTATTACCATGCAGTTCTTCCCCCATCAATAACTAATACAGTTCCATTCATATATGATGAAGCATTACTACATAGATATAGAATAGTTCCTTTATATTCATCAACATCAGCTAGTCTTCCTAGAGGTATTCTATAGTTAACTTTCTCTATGAAATTTTCATCTTGATTGTTAAGAACACCACCAAATGCTACGGCATTACATCTTACATTGTTCTCTGCCCAATAGGTAGATATGTATTTTGTCAACCCGATAATGCCACTCTTTACAACAGAATATGTTACAGGCTTTACTGATTGTTTTGCATTTTCAACTCCATCCTTTTCATATAATCTTTGGTCTGGAGCCATAATTCCTAGATCAGATGATATGTTTATAATTACTCCTTTTTTATTATGAGCCATTAGACTACCAAAAACCTTAACACATAAAAATGCACCTGTGAGTCCTACGCTTACATCTGCGTTCCACATATTCAAATCAAAGTTTTCTAGCCTTGTTTCATTGTTTCCATTATTATCTTTCATTGACGGATTATTAGCAGCATTATTAATTAATATATCCACTTTTTCATATCGTCTTATTATCTCATCTTTTGCTTTTGATAACATATTTTCATTAGTGATATCTATTACTAGTGTTAATATATTTTCACAATTGTATTTCTTACATAAATCCTCTTTCAACTCATCTAATTTTTTTTCATTTATATCAATTAATACAACGCTTCCATCAGCATCTAATATTGCTTCTGCATGTTTTTTCCCTAGAAGTCCTGCCGCACCTGTTATTACGGCAATTTCTCCTTTTAATGTAAATAACTCCAAAGAATTTTCCATCTATATTCACCTCTATTTATTAACTTTTCTTCAGTACTCTAACTTCACCAAATGCAAGCTTACGTGTATCAACATCTAGGAATCCTTTTGAATGTTCTCTCATTATTTTAATAAATTCCAAATCATATAAATCATCAATATGATTCTCTTGTTCCATATACGATTCAAAAACAAACTGAAAATCTTTATTAGATTCTTCTTGATCCATGATTTCATTGAAATGTACTAATTTATATAGATTCTGTTTCTTTTCCATATTAAAATGTTCCATCATATTCTTTTCTCTTTGTATCTTATTTACTTTGTCATTCATAGAATAAAAAGAGATAATCAAATAATATCTATCCAATTCCTCACCAAAGTAGTATTGTTTGTACAACTCACATACAGTATTTTTTTCTTTAATATTCATATTATTTAAGAAATCATCTCTTACACTACGATATTTCTCTCTTAGTTTTTCTGTCTCTAATACTTCACAACTATCCTCAATCACTATATTAATTATAGTCTTCCAAGGAAAATTACCACTTGCATCTTCCTTTATACTATAATAATGAATTTCTTTATTTTTAGAATTATTAAAGTAATTCTCTACTTGATCAAAATTAATTTTTTCTTTAGATATAAGTTTCAAAACATGTTTTATACTGTGTTCTTTCATTTTATCACCTCATTAATTTCAGTATAGAAGATATTATATTTTCATCACTACAATGGGCACCATTGAAATTATCATATGCTGTTCTTGATACCGCTTCATACTTATCTTCATCTAATATAAGTTTCTTAAAAACACTTTTCATGTTCTCGTCATTTACTAAAACATGTCCTCCTTTATCTGTATGAGAAGGAATAATATGATTACCAGTTGCTTTATGTATTATATGTTTTGTGAAATTGTCATTAGAGTAGACACTCATTACGTGTTTTGCTATATCCTCATATTTTTCATGAGCATATTGATATGCTAATAAATCAATATTCATATTTGATGCAGCTGAATATATTATGTCTGGGAGTGTTAGTATCTCATAATAATCAAGTGAAATACCCACGTCTACTACTTGAACATTATATTTTTGAGCTCTTTTTTTATATAACTTGATTTCCTCTTTCGAATTTCTAGGATGAAACTTAATTAATATTTTGATATTATCTTCATTTTGGCTTATTTCTTCTAAGCATATTAATAATTTTTCAAAGTGGTTAACTTCTTGAATTATTTCACCACAGTTAACCACACAGTACATTATAAATTTTTCATCTTTTATACCTATCTTCTCTCTTGATTTTTTTCTTAGGCTCTGGAATAGTTCCATCTTTTGGAATTTGATATGACTTATCCACCCTACACTGATAGCCTCTATCCCTCTCTTATGAAGAAATTTTGCTGATGATCTATCAACTGTAAAAAGATTCTTAGCCTTGTATATTGCAACTTCATTTTCATAATTATTCATTCCTTTACCTACGCCATAGTATTCCTGGAAACAGAAACTATTATCGTATTTGCCAATTTCTTTCATAGCTCTTGGGATTATTTCATCTATTCCCCATTTATATGCTGGTGTAGTTCTTAATGCTACATCTGGATTTATATAATCAACTAATTCTAATACCATCTTATAAAAATTTTCATATTCATTTTTTTCAGATGAATCAAATTCGGTCTTGAAATGGCTTGTCTCTATCTCTTTTGAAAATTTTCCTTCAATTGATTTGCCTGGAAAATATATAGTATATTCTTTCAGATATCTGGGAAACCTTTGTTTTAGTATATCTATTGCACAATCTGTAACTATCATTGTTATAGAAAACACTTCATTAAGCTTAGGTATTATTGTTAATATTGCATCCGCTGGTCCTGGATGCCTTATTGTAACTAATAGTTTTTTCAAAATCTAATACCCAATACAGTTGTTACAAGGATACATACTTTTGTTCTTTCTCTTATGTTTCTCTCTTAATCTTGTCATATACTCTCCATTCCAAGCTTCCTTTATTGTTGTTTCATTTATGTTGCCACAATTTAATTTGCTTTTATAATCTATATCACATGGATTGATAACGCCATCATGCCAAATATAAAAACGTTCCCAAAGTAAACTACAAGGTTTTTTCTCTTCTATTGAATTATCATCATACACTCCTTTAAAGTCATTTTCCGTTTTTATAGATATTTCATCTACTTTCCCTTTCCAATAACTCTTTATCTCTTCTATGCTCTCTTTTCTTTCAACACTATTTACTAATACAACAGCTGTTCTCGTTCTTAGCTTTGAGTCAGGAAACTCCTTTTTTCTAATCTCATTGAATCTATTAATATTATTAATTACCTTATTGAAGTCTCCTCCTCTTATTTTCTTATAGTCCTGTTCATTTATAGCATCTACTGAAAAAACTAAAGAATGGAGAGAAGTTTTTAGTAACCGTCTACTCATGTCTTCATCAAGCAATAATGCATTAGTGTTCATTTTTATATCTATTACCCCTGCTTCACTTGCTCTACTTATCATTTTATCAATGTTTGGATTAAGTAATGGTTCTCCTCTGCTGGCTAAAACTATTGCAGGAAGTTTATATTTACTTGCTTCATCCATAATCTTCTCATATGTATCCATGGTCATTATCCCATTTGAACCATCTTCTATTTTAAAATCAGGATTTGACTGAAAACACATAATACATTTTAAATTACATGCTTTGGATGGTTCTATAGCAAGTACAAGTGGAAATTGATTAACAATATGCTTATTAGGATAATTTTTAAACTTATATCTATATTCTATATATCTTACCATTAATTCAGAATCTTTCTCATTAGCTTTTTCTAACTCGTTCAACGTAAAAGTTCCATCAATATTTCCATATCTGCTCTCATAATTATGATATCCAGATATTTTTATAGCTTCAATTATTTTTTTTCTTAGATAATCACTTTCAAAATATATCTCTGACTTTTTTATTCTATCAAGTAATATATTTTTAATCTCTTCTACTTCACTTGTTTTTTCCAAAATACAGTTTTCAAATTTCATATTAACTAACCCTCCCAATTATTATCAAAAAAATATTTTTCAACTAATTCACATATAATATGATAAATCAATACATGTACCTCTTGTATCCTAGGTGTATCATCATATGGTGATTTTATTAAAGCATCGCATTTATTGTTTAGATAACCACCATCAATACCTGTTAACCCTATGATTTTTAGTTTTTTTAGTTTTGAAGTAATTGCTGCTTCACATATATTTTTTGAATTACCTGATGTAGATATCAATATAACAACATCATTATCCCCAGCTAAAGAATATATTTGTTGAGCAAATATAAGATCTGAATTAATATCATTGCAAATTGCAGTTATTAGTCCCATATCACTTGTTAGGTTAATAGCAGGAAGTCCTTGTTCAAGATTATTAAGGATATATTCTTCTTTCTTAGAAACTTTTGTTAGTTTATTATTTATTCTCGATAATTTTCTATTCACTTTGAAACTCTTCATAAGTTCACAGACAATATGTTGAGAATCTGCAGCACTCCCACCATTTCCACATACTAGCACTTTTCCTTTTCTTTCATAACATTCTATCATTATCATAACCGCTTTTTCGATTTCTTCTCTACATGAATTAAGCACCTGGAAGCTTTCGCAATACTCTTCAATAGTTTCATTAATAAAATAATAATCCGTATTAATTCTATCTTTAATACTAATAATCTGTTCCATATTATTTCACTTCCTTTATATAACCAACAAATTTTTCCATAATATCTATCGTTCCTACAGTTACTCTATAATAACCTTTATATTTTTCGTCTAATCTTTTCAATTCTACTTTTTCTTTTTTCAACTTCTCTATTACTTTGGTTTCTCTATCTCCAAAATTGATAAGAATGAAATTGGTTTCTGTTTCTAATACATCATATCCTTGTTTTCTCAATTCACAAGTTGTATATATCTTTGATTTGACTATATTATCTATTTGACTATCTCTAATTCCTTTATTTCTAAAAAGTACTTTTATAGCACTGACAGCTAACACATTCACTTCAACAACGGGCTTCATTTTATATGCGTGTTTTCTGATTTCCTTATCCATTACCCCATAGCCAATCCTTGCCCCAGCCATTCCTAAACTCTTGGAAAAACTTCTTACTACAACTAAATTATCATATTCTTTAACGTAATCCATCATCGTTTTTTTAGAATATTCTGCATAAGCTTCATCAATTATGACTAGAATTTCTCTCTTCTTTGCTTCTTTAATAAAATTCATCATTTCCATATCTTCTATTCTAGTACCAATGACACCGTTAGGATTTGCAATTATAACGACTTTTGGAGCACATTGAAGCAGTTCATTAAGATTCTTTGAACTTATCTCTCTTTCTTTGTTATATTCAACTGTAACAAACTTACAGTTCAACATGTTTGCATAAACCCTGTACATTCCATATGTAGGAATTATTGATGCAATAGTATCTCCTTCTCCACAAAATGCAGAAATAATATTGAATAGTACAGAATCTGATCCATGCCCTAATAATAAATTATCTATATCCATATCAAGATATTTTGATATTATTTCATATGCTTCATTAACCTCAGGATACGCACTAAGCCTTTCCCCATTAAGTTCAGCCAATATTTCATTAACGAAATCATCATCAATCTTGTCTACATATTCATTGAATGCTAATCTCATTCTATTTAATCTGGTGTCATATGGTTGTCCATCTCTCTCAAACTCCTCAATATGTTTTCTAGGTTTAATCATACTTTTCAACTTCCTTTTCTATATATTTCCTTGCTTCTTCTAAAAATAATTTAATGCTGGAACTGGCATCTTTTGCACTCATTCTTATTTGAGGAATTTTCTCAGACACACGTTTACAATATGCCCACATCAGCCATAGATATGTATCTTTGGGTATCTTATCTTGATGATTTTCAAATATATATTCGAAAGCTAATTTCTTTCCTGCAACTTTTCCTGTATCAATACTATATATGAATCTAGCTGGTAAAGCTAAAAAAGCAGCTACGTCATCAATATCTCTATTATCCCACCACTCATCATCTTGCCCCAACATCCATTTTATAAGATCCAAACTTTCTTTACCCAATTGAATATTTGTGGGTCTATTCACTTCATTTCTAATATCTTTTCCATATATTAACTTAGAAGAATCAACTAGCATACTGGCTCTTGACCTTTCACCAAATTCTGATGGTGTATTACAATCATTCAACATCTTATGATTATACGTTCTTACATCTAATCTATCATATTCCTCTGAAATCAATTCATTTTGCATTATTTTACCGATCTTATATTTATCTTGTGAATCTTTCTTTGATGAACATTCAACTATTATATCAATGTCTAAATCACTCCAGCCATTAACATATCCACCATATCCAAGGCTTCCCATAGCATATATGGCTATTAAGTCTTCCTTGAATGTTTCAACAGCTTTTTTAATAACTTTTTGTATTAATTCCCTTGTTTCTGTTGGAAATCTACTTGTCTCACTTTGCAATTTTTCTTTTTTGATTAAAGATTTTTTAGCATATTCTAATGTATTTTGTACTTCATAACCTTCATTGAATTCTGTTAGATATTTACTTGTATAATTTTTATTGTTCATTACCTTTAGAAGCTCATTGTTTTCACTCTCAAAAGGATTCTCTTGTCCATACTCATTATGTATAGTTTCTTTTCCAGCAATAGACATTTTAATTGAATTCTCTATCTCATCAACTGTAATTCTTCCTTTTTGAAATTCAAAATTAATTTTACGTTCTTTAATAGGATTCATAAAATCTACAATCATATTATAAGGAACATCTTCATCACCATACTCAATTTCGCCTTGCATAAGAACAGCATCTTCAACTTCTAAATCTTCGTCTGTCAGATTTCCACCTTCAACTGAAATTGTTTTAATATTACCCACTATCCATTGCATTAAATCAATCTCGTGGCATTCTGTTAGTATTACACCCCCACCGAGATTCTTTTTAACCGCGTATAGTTCCTTATAATCAATATTTTTTCTCCATTCAGGAACATAAGATGTAATTCGACCTGATATATATTTTAACTTCCCGATATCAGTACTAGGATTCTTCATAATTTCTCTGACATTATTCCAACAACTTAGATATCTTCTCTGAAATCCTACATAACATTTTGTTTTTGATGCCTCTAGTTTAATTTTGAAATCCTCTACTTCTTCAATATTAGTTCCAAGAGGTTTTTCTATAAACATTACATCACATCTATCCAAAAACATTTCTCCGTAGAATATATGCTCAGATGTAGGTAATGTGATATAGACCATATCAACAAACTTAATTTCTATTAAATGTTTATCTTCAGTTATTAATTGGATTCTCTTATTATATTTTTTATTTATCTTTCTTATGTACTCTTCTAAATATTTTCTACCATATACCGTTATATTTATATTCTCATCAAGATATATGAGATTCTCTAAATGTCTTTTTCCTATTCCGCCAAGTCCTATTATCAACACATTTTTTTTCATTAAATCACAGCACTCCCCTTATAAACAGAATCATAGGTCACCCTTATGATTCTGTCTCCATTTCAATGTTTTCCAAACCAATTTCATTTAATATCTCAATACTTATAACAGGCTTCTTTAACAAGAATATATACATATTCTTATCAGTGGTAACAACAGTAGTTTTTAACATCTTAACTTCAAATTTATCTAGTTTCTTCTTTGTTTCTACTAGATTATTATAGAAATCCCCAATTTCTTTTTCTTTAATTTGTCCAACATAATTAAGATTTATAGGTATATCTGATACATATATTTTTTCTATCTGTTTTTGATATTCCTCTTTGATTGGCAGATTTTTATATATTACATGCATAGGATTTTTTCCATCATCAATGTAGAATTTATCAAACTCATTTTTAATATATTTTTCGTATTCATCTCTGCTATCTTCTTTATTTACAATCATTGTTCCAATAGTGTGCACATCGCCCACAAGCTCACTTATATCCATTCCTTTTATTTTCCTTAGATTCAATATTACATTGATGCTTACAGCTGGTGCGTTAAAGATATAACAACCGATTTGTCCTACTATGTAGGACGCTTCATTAATATACCATTCATTATTACTTACATTTTCTATTGGTTTTTTCAATACTAGTATTCCATTTTCAATTTCTTTGAGTTTACTTTTATCTACACCTTTATTTGCTTCGTCAACTTTTATGGTATATTCCTGTGATAAAAGATCTTCTTGATTATTTTGTTCAGTTATGTTGATGAATTCATGATAGTCAATACCTCTATCCAAGTCCTTACCTTTTAAAATACTATTAAATTTTTTCTTCAAGATATGAACGCAACTCAAATCAGCTATGTTATGATCAAGTGCTATGTTCATTACATATCCATCCATATATTCAACTAGTATCATGTTATATAAAAGATACTTTTCATTATAAATCTTCAAAGAATTATTTAGTTCCTCATTTATAATCTTTTGATATTCACTATGTTTTCCTACTCCACAGTTCATATTATATTTAGCCAGAGTATATGCATCAAAGTCCTGATTTTCAAGGAATACAATATTATCAACTTTTTCTTTCAAAAATACTCTAAAAACTGAGTTATCCCTTATTATCGCTTCTACTGCCTTCTTTATTTCTATAATAGTAACTTTCTTATCTATGAAAATTTCCACATTGATTTTACTATCAAACTTAATATTCCTGTATACTCTTTGAAAGAAAAACGAATTATATTCTTTTAGCTTTCCTTTTCTCATATTCTGAGAATTTCTCTCATATGAATCCGCTAACTCTTTTTTCAGCATTTCTCTATCAATTACACAACTATTTTCTGTACCCTTTAGAATTTCACTTTCTTTTATTTCATTTTTAATTTTTGTAACATAATCACTTATGGCATTGATTGTTGAATAGCTATATAAAAAATCATTTCTAAATTCAATATTGAATTCCTTTTCAAGTAAACTTAGAAGATGTATTCCATTTAATGAATCTCCTCCTAGGTCAAAGAAATCTTCTTTACTATTATTAACTTCAACGCCCAATACTTTGTTAAATAGTTTGCTGATTATTAGACTATTACCTTCTAATACTTCTTTTTCAATTGCATTGTCATTATTGTTTATCATATGCAATAATTTTTTTCTATCCACTTTTCTATTAGTATTCATAGGGAATTCCCTTACAACTAGCATTCTGGTGGGGATCATGTACTTAGGAAGCACGTTAGATAATTTATCTTTAATGCTATCTATACTCAGTTTTTCATTTCCTTCTATAAAAGCAATCAATTGATTTTTTTCATAAACGACACATATTCCCATAACGCCCTCTAACCTTAATAGTACATTTTCAATTTCTCCCAGTTCTACTCTAATACCATGAATCTGAACTTGATTATCGTTTCTTCCAAGAAATTTAATATTCCCATCTTCATCAATTTTTCCAATATCTCCAGTTCTATAGAACCTATCACCATGACAATCAGTTGAGAATCTATCATTATTAAGGGTTACATTATGATAACCTATCGCTACTCCATCTCCATAGATATAGATTTCTCCTTTTTCACCCTCTTTTACTTCTTGTCCATTCTTATCCATTATTTTGATATTTGCTCCATCAAGTGGTATTCCGATAGGTACATATTTTTTCTCTAATATTCTTTTATCTACTTCATATCTTGTTGCATAAACTGTTGCTTCAGTAGGTCCATACAGATTAAATATTTTTACATTGTTAAATGTTTCCAAAGATTTTTTTGCATATTCATATTGGAATTCTTCTCCCGCAAACATTAAATATTTTACATTTTCATTAATTACCTGAATATCTTTTTCACTAAATAATTGGTATACCAATCTTATTATGGATGGAGAAAATGATAGATGGGTAATATTATATCTACCAATCATATTAATTAGATCATCATATTTTTTCTTTGTTTCTAGTTCACTTACCACTAATGATCCTTCTCCTAAAATCCATCCAAATATTTCTACGACTGATACATCAAAAGAATATGGAGTATTCAGTAAATATTTATCTTCTGGTGTAACAGAATAATATTTTTGCATATTATTTAAAACATACATTAAATTACTATGAGATACTTTAACACCTTTAGGTTTACCTGTACTTCCAGATGTATATATAACGTAAGCAATTTCTCCATTTCTTTTTTCTATATCTGAATTATCTAGATTACTATAATCTAGTGATTTAATATCTATTGACCTTACTCCTTGAAAAGACTTGTTTGTCCTATCACTGACAATAATATCTGTACCACTATCCTTTATTAAATAATCTATTCTCTCTCTAGTGCTATCTACTGGAATTGGTAAGTATGCTGCTCCTGCTTTTAATATAGCAAACAATCCTACGATTCTTTCAATACTTGGTTCACAGAATATAGGTATTATATTGTTTTCTTTCACTCCTGATTGAATAAGATATTTTGCAAGTTTATCACTTAAGATATCTAATTCTTTGTAGGATACACTTGTATCATTAAAATATATAGCAGCTTTTTCTCCAACTATTTCAGCTTTTTTCTTGAATATATCCATTATAGTTTTCATCTAATTCTTCTGCCCCTTTCAATAATTCAATTTGTCATCTTTAGCACCAAACATCATAAATACACAACATATTATAAAAGCTCCAATAATTACAAATATATAATTTTTTAAGTATTCAGCTGCAAAACCAAACACCAAATTTCCTAGAGGCATCAATATTATCGCGACAAAGAAAACTACCGAAAAAACTCTTCCCAAAAATTCCTTATCAACATTAAGCTGTAGATATGAGAAAAATGCTATATTGAATTTTGTTAAAAATAATCCATATATAAACACAGATACCAGTAGTGCAATTGGATGAGCTATTATTGTAATGATTAGTGCCCCTCCGCATAGAATCAAATTCATTGATATTTCGTGAAGACTTGCTTCTTTATTTTTTTTGAATACTAATATTGATCCAACAATCCCTCCTGCCGCTTGGATTGTTAAAGCTAAGCTATAATAATTATCTATCTTGATTACATTTTTTATATAATACGGTAATACCAGATTATAACCGGCAATGAAAAAATTGACTCCCGCACATATTAATAATAATCTAAACAGAACTTTATTCTCAATTATATGATTAAATCCCCTTTTTATCTCTAATAAAACACCCTTCTGCTCTATTTCTCTCTTAGTATAATTTATAAATGATTCAGATATTGCTGAAACAATAAATGATATTCCGTTTATTATAAATATACCCTTGAATCCAATATAACTATTAGCAAAAAGCATAGAAGCTACCAATGGAGCTATAATTTTTACTGCTTCTGTTAAATTCGTTAGAATCGAATTTGTCTTTGTTATAATTTTTTTATTTATAACTTCTGGTACAATTGATCTCAGTGTTGGTGAAAATATTGCCATTGAACAACTAAGTAGAACATTAATCATTATGACCAACGGGATATTAATATAAGTTTCTCTCATGAATATACCTAGAACTATGCATAATAATCCACTTAGCATATCACATCCAACAAGAACCTTTTGCTTATTTCCTTTATCCGCTATTACTCCACCAAATAAATTAAGCACTATAAGAGGAATAGTTGCCGCTGCTGTAACATACCCTAATAATCTCACATTATTTGTTGTATCAATAATCCACCAGTTCAATGCTAACGAAAACATTACGCTACCAAATTGAGATACTGTATTCCCTGAAATTATCAATATTGAATTTTTGTATTTCATATCTCTTCTCCATGTAGTTTTATTCCAAGTCTTTTCTTTGTCTCTTCTATATCAGCTATTCCTCTATTATACTGTTTAGATAACTCAGCAACTTTTCTAACTAATAGATGATTAGTTGGATACTGTGTCTCATCATCATAAAAGCTATCTTCGAATCCAACTCTTATATTTCCTCCTAATCTAAGAGCTGTTTTTATGTTATCATAGTTATTACGATTACATTCTGCATAAAACCATATATCATCAACATCCATCTCTTCCGATAAAATAGTTATGTTTTTTTCACTAGCTGGTAATTGTCCTGGATAGTTCAAATAAAATGTATAGAGATATGAATTTTTTACATTACCCTCTTTAATAATTTTTTTTGCATTATGTATATTTGCTAAATCAAATATGCACATTTCTTGGACTAGATCATATTCAGAGTTTTTATTGGCATTATGTACTATTTGATCCCATGTAAAAGGCAGTGCGAAATTAAAAAGTGTTAATGAACCCAAATGCAATGGACAAATCTTCATTTCTGGATATTCATCAAAATATGAGGATAGCATCTGGAAATTAGTTGCATTGATATTAATTAAAATGTCACATTTTTCTCTTATCAATCTAATTGTTTTCAAAAACCCTTCAGCTTCCTTGCATTCCTTTCCCATTTCATCTCGTACATGAAGATGAAAAATTGTAGCACCTTCTTTATAACATCTATAAACTTCATCAGCTATCTCTTCTGGTGTCAATGGATTATTTTTATGATTTAAAAAACTTACTGGAGCAACTTCAATAATTGTATTATTCATTTTATCACATCCTTATAGGCTATATATTAAGATTCAAATCTTCCCATTTTATACTATTAAACATAGGAATGTCGTCACTAATTACTTCAATTATGTATGACTTGGATTCTTTGTTTGCTTTACAAATGGTATCTTTAACTCCTCTATAATCTGTTTTGTAATAATTTATATCATATGCATCACTTATACATTTAAAATCAGGATTATATAATTGATAATGATCTGATTCATTGTTATATCTAAACCTATGAGCTCTTACTATTGCATCGAATCTTTTATTATTGAACAGTAAGATTTTTATAGGTATCTCATATTTCTTAGCTGTTGACAACTCATTGAACCCATATGCAAATCCTCCATCACCACATACTGTAACTACATCACTTTTCTTATTGTAACTTACTCCTATAGCATTAGGGATAGATGCTCCTAATGTTCCAAAATAAAATGGTGATTGGTGAACTAATCTTCTATTCATATGAATATATCTTGCTAACCAATACCCTTCTTGGCACATATCTACAACAAAATGTGTATCTTCATCATATGCTTCTCTAATATCGCTCATCAGTTTTGATACCGCTGGTACTTTTTCTTCCAATTTTGAATCCCATTGCTCTCTTATTCTTGCTACTGTTTCTTTTATTCTATTGCATCTTTCTTCATTCTTTTGCCCTTTAATTTTCTCTAATAACATCTTCAAAAATCTCTTACTATCACATTTTAAATTAGTTGAATCAGGATAAAATACTCCAAAAAATTTTGAATCATTAACTATATGATACAGATCACCTTCTATAGGAAGTGTTCCATTCTTAGTATTTAGCATTGATAATCTTGTTCCAATAGCAATAACCAAATCACTCTTTTGAGCTATTTCAGTAACTTGTCTTCCTCTATCCCATATAGCACCAGCATTATATGGATAATTTTCTTCAAGTAATCCTCTTGCTCTAACAGTGGGAATTACCATTACACCACATGTATTACATATTTCTATAAGTTCCTTGGATACATCACTTAATTGTCCGCCCCAGCCTATATGTATAACTGGTAAAGTTGCATTAATGAGTTTTTTTGCACATTCATCTACTATCTTTTCAATCTCATCATCATTCTCATATAAAAATTCTTCTAATATGTTACATTCCTTTGTTATTTCTGCATTGTTTTCAAATGCCTCAGAAAATATTTCACTGGGTACTTCAATATATATAGGTTTAGCTATTTCTTTGCTGTTTTCCATAAAATGATATATCATATTTGCTAATTCTTTCCCAGTCTCTGCTCTAACACTTACTGCAGTTATTGGCTCAAACAAACCTCTACTGTCTGCTATTTCATGAATTAATCCTTTTTCAGCGTCCATATCCTTCTTATAGTTATTAACACCTATACATATCAATGGAACTGATTCAGCATAAGCTTGTCCTACGACAGTAGTTAAACTTGTTATACCCGGTCCTGCAATAGTTGTAATAATCTCAGTTTTTCCCATAGCCTTAGCAGAACCTAGAGCTCCATTAAATGCACCATATTCTGTTCTCCATGATAATAATTTCAGATCTGATTCTTTCTCACCAACTTCATATAGTGGTAAGTTATGTGATCCGGGTACTGAATGAATATTAACTTTTTTATCTATTAAGTAATCAATAATTTTCATATTACCAAACTCCTTTTTATTTAGCTTCTTTTTATATGATTTCTTTTAATAACCTGTTAAATAGATTCACATGATTTATTGCCGTATCAATACAATTATTTCCTCTTGTTGTTTCAAATGTTATATACCTATCATATTTTATTTTTATTAGAGCTATTATGACTTGATAAAGGTTAAGCTGACCAGTTGTAAGTATAACGTTATTCCCATTTTCATCTTTATCTTTTATATGTATATGTCCAATACTATTCTCTAATTCAAGTATCTGTTTTACAGGGTCTATGTTTTCATATAGAAGATTTCCTGTATCTAAACATATTTTCACATTATCTCTTCCTATGTCTTTCAAAAAGCTAGTTAACATTTTTCCTTCCAGATTTGTTTCAATATTTATTGTAATTCCAAATTCTTTGGCTATGTCTGCCAATATTTTCATTATATCTGCAGCCTTTTTCCTTTTAGATAACTCATTTATCTGTGCTTTTTCCATTAGAGGATATATTACTTGGTTTACCTCTAATTTTTTAGCAAGAATCAATAAGTCTATAAGCTTCTGTAATTCCCTCATATTTATTTCAAGAAAATCACAATTCAAAATATAGTCGTCACATATGCTTCTAACAACTACTCCTGAATTAATCTGTTCTTCAACTATTTTTTTTATCTCAGCATCTTCTTTATTCCAAAGAGGATTCTTAGGATTATATTCTTTATCTCTAAATAGTTCAATATGTGAATATCCACATTTTCTTGCAATTCCAAACTCTTTCAACCAATCATCCGGAAAATTCTGAAGTTTATTATTGTAAGACTCTGATAATCTTCCTTGAATTATCCCGATATTCCCTTTATTAATTATTGAGTAAGAATTATTATAATCTTTCATTATTAATTCTGCTAGATGTAAATCTTTTATATTATCTATATCAATTGCCATCTTATGCTCAGTAAAACCAATAATATTTTCCCCAGCCATTGATTTTAGTTCAATGATAGTTCTTGGTTTAATAATATCCACAAAACCATCTTGTCCATATACTGTAGGAAGACTTTGTGTTGGCATATCATAGAACCCTTCATTGTCATACTCAATAATTGATTTCAAAAAATTATTTTCAATTCGCCACATTTTGTAAGGTGTTTGATGTGGTTTTGAAACAGATCTCAACGAATCTGCCTTTGAATCGTTTTCAATAATTTCTATTGCTTTATCTATCATCATTGGCTCTCTAAGCGGTGAAGTAGCTCTTATTTGAACTATTAACTTTGGATATACTCCGTTCTCATTTTTATACCATTCAAGAAAATGTTTGAAAACATCATAATCTGTTGATGAGTCCTTTGCTAATTCTTCTGGTCTTAGAAATGGAATCTTAGCACCATAGTTTTTCCCTACATCAGCAATTACTTCACTGTCAGTAGATACATATACTTCATCTATTCTAGTTGATGATAACGCATGTTCTATTGCATATCCTATCAACGGTTTACCATTAATACTTCTAAGATTTTTATTCTTTATCCTTTTAGATCCTCCCCTTGCAGGAATCAATGCAACAATCTCATTATTAACTTTAATTAATTCATCCATATAAGTACTCCTTATGCTATTCCACTATTAATACTTTCAATCTTCTCTATCATTTCAGCAATACAACCTTCTCCTGCTTTTGTATTCAATATGCTATAAGCATTATCTTTAACAACTTTTATTGCATCACTTGGAGCAAATGTATATTTAATATTATTGAAAACACCTTTATCAGAGTATGAATCTCCAATATAACTCATTCTACTTAGGTTTTCCTTATTAGTTTTCGCCAAATCTTTTATTGCATCATATTTATTTTCAACACCTACTGCATACTCAGTAGGGTTTATTCTTTTGATTATACTTTTGTTTATATCTGTATTTTCTTTAGTAATAATGTAAACTGAATATCCTTTTCTTGTAAATGCAGTAATTGCATCTAAATCTTTATAATTCAATATTTTCATTTCATTATTATTTTCCATATCATTACTATATATTTTCCCATCTGTCAAAACACCATCGATATCTAATACAATGGAATCAATTTTCCTCTTTCTTTGAAGTTTTCTCATTGCTGCTACTTCATTTGGAAGTACTTTAATCTGATTATTCCCTAATATTTTTTCAACTTCTCTTATTCCACTTACCAATTCCTTCAATTCAAGAGGCTGTAATGATACCTTATGATCAGATCCCCAGAGCTCTCTACTCATAGTAACATGCTTTTCAATTACTTTTGCCCCCATACTAACAGCAACTAGGGCAGGTAATTTATCCATTTCATGACCTGAATAACCTATCAAATCTATAAAATCAAAATCTTGCTTCAATGTATTCAATCTATTCATATTTATATCTTCTTCCCGAGTAGGATAAGTTGAAACACAATGAAGCAATACAATTGGCGCGCCTTTCAATATTTCTAATGCTCTTTCCACTTGCTCTTTATCTGACATACCTGTAGATACAATTAATGGCACTTGTTTAGTTCTTATATATTTTAATAGTTTTATGTCATGTAAACATGGTGATGCAATTTTCAAACAATCTACTCCTATTTCACACACAAAATCTACTGATTTTTCATCCCAAGGAGATACAATAAAATCTAAATTAAGTTTATGTGAAAAATCCTTTAATTCTATATACTGATTCTTGTTGAATTCAAGGTTTTCTTTTAAGTCTCTCTGAGTATTTCCAAAAGGGGATTCTCTATATTCTTGTAAGTATTCTTTACCATAAACTAACTCAATATCTCTTTTTTGAAATTTAACTGCATCTGCACCTGCTTCATGAGCTGCTTTTATTATTTTTTTTGCAAGTTCCAAGTTTCCATTATGATTAATCCCTACCTCAGCAATTATGTAACATTTTTCACTTCTACTTATTTTTCTATTTGTCGTTATAATTTTCATTTTTATTCTCCTTTCACATTTTTTTCACTATTAATATACCATTTATTTGTTTTTACGTCAAATATTCTTTATATTTTTAATTTTATACTTTATTTCGTATTTTATATCTACACTGCTAATACAAACAATATAATGCCAATATATTGCTGTTTAATCTTAAATATCTATTTATATTACATAAATATTAACAATATACACATTTGTATACAACACATACATTATATATAACAAACTATATTTTTATAATTAAAACAAAAAATAAATTAATTTGATAATACTTGAAATACATAGATATAACTATTGAATACAAATTGAAAAATATGCATTTTAGCATAAAAGAAAAGTTAGAACCAGTAATACACACTATCGAAACTGCTACAGAAGCTATGAATCTATATGTGTATAACCATGCTCTAACTTATTTACAGATGGAAAATTACTATGGTAAGTATGAATAATTACAGGATATATCTCAATAAACCAAGAATCAATAGATGCCCGGGATAAAAAACATAGAATAAGTATTTGATGTTAAACCCTTTTTTATTGTTATAAAAATAAATTAATGCAAGTGCTAGAATCGAATATAACTGTATAGTGATACCGTCGTAACTAGAATACATTACCAAAATTGCACCTGTCAGAATTATGTAACTTAATGCTTTCTTATAAAAACTATTTCTAAAGATATAGAATGCGAATATCATAAATACACCTATCATTCCATAATCAGTATTAATGAAATATGCTATCAATCCTATAATCACCACCGGTACAACCCCAAGTACAATATTTTGTTTTTTAAAACGATCATATAGGTATATAGCCAATAACCCCAAGAAAAGGGTGAAAAATATATTTAGTCCAGGACTAGCTATCATTTCTCCATGAAATGCAAAATTATATGGTATTTCAGATATTAGTGCAAATGCGAATAATCTTATTAAATATTTCTTAACATTATGAGTATAAAAATACCCTTCTGCTATTAGAAAAGCGAATATAGGAAATGCAATTCTCCCTATAATTGCTAGATACATATATTCGGGGAAAAATACTGCCCCCAAATGGTCTACCAACATTGCTAAACAAGCAATAATCTTAAGATTTGTAGTGTTCACTGTGACACATCTCCTTTGTATAATTTAAAATTTTTAATACTTTATAATATATCTGTTTTTTAGACCTTTTGCAACAAATGGCTAAATATTTTATAATAATTAAGATTTATTTCTATAAAATAAAAAAAGCAGTTATTACTCTGCTTTTTATATGCTTAACCAACTAAACAATATATAATTTTCTAAAATAACCTATTTATTTTTTTAAAATTTACGTTGCTTCTTCATAATTATCTACACTAGTTTTTAAAGTTATACCAGTATCAAATGTATTTTTATTACTTGATAAAAAACCATATAGGAATAAGTATAATAACAAAGCATTTACTCGTTGAATTTACCACAAGTAAATGCTTCACATAAAATTTAATATGATTGAATCTTAGGATTAATACTATTGAAATTAATTACCAAATGGAACTATAACAGGTTCTGAAAAGTTTCCAGCATAATCTTTTAGAATTATTTCAATCTCGCCAGAACTTCCTTGAACCCTTAGACTCGTTAAATCGTCTACACCTCTTATAGCATATTGTGCTCCGTTTTTAAATGTAATAGTTCTACCATTTTGTTTAGCATATAAATGCCACCAATCTTTTGATGTAGGTCCAGTAATCTCCACACTTCCATAATTATATATAGCATTGCCTTCATAAACATCAGAATATGTATCTATTAACTGTCCTGAATAATCTGTATAACTTATGATATTTCCATTATCATCTAGTACTGATAACCTTAACGTATATCTACTACCATCTGTTACAGGTACAGTCATTGTCCCTTGACTTGTTGTTTCACTAAAAGTTTCATTATAACTGCTGGCATCACTACTGTAATTCAAAGTAACCTCTGCTTTGACCACATTACTTGTATTAGGATTATTCCAAGAAACATCAAGATAACCGTCATTTTCAACTACTTCAATATTACTTATAGCTTTAGAAAAATCTCTTTCTATTACTGCCCTAGGACTTTCAATACCATCTGCACCTACAGCCGTTAATTCAATTGTCACTATACCAGTAGGATTATATAAGGATTTTATGTAATACTTGTCATCATAGGTTCCTCCTAAGTATACTTCTTTCCCATCACTGTATTTTGCATATACATTATATTTTTGTACCTTACTATAATCATCTAAATCCCAAGAAATATAAGTCTCAGATGAATCAAAAGCTCTATCTATCTTTAATCCTGTTGGAGCATCAAGTTTTTCACATGTTGAATCTGTAATTTTAATCTCTCCAATATTCATTTGATACTCTTGTACTTGTCCATTAGCAGGTTCAAATGATAAACCAAAAGCTGCTATTTGTCTTCCTCTGTAATTCTGTAGATTCAATGTTTTGGTCTTCCATTGATTAGTTTGAGTTCCTGATGAAGGAATCTCAATATATTCTACTGTTTCTGGCGCATCTTCAAATATTAGTCCTAAGCTCATCTTTGATCCATCAGTTGCAGAAGACTTATAAAATGTAACATATGCTTTTGAATCTTTTGATACATCAAGATCTGATTTATATAAACGCAAGAAATTATTTGAATCCAGATTACCTTTTACAACAAGAGAACTTCCCCCATTATATCCACCTATTTGGTCTAATTCAAAAGCTGGGTTGTATTTATTTCCATAGTCAAAATCAACTCTTAATGTTTTTCCATTTTCATCACTTGAACTAATCCACCATTGCCATGTTGGTAGAATATCTTGGATATTAATGTTAGCCCATTCATTATCATTAGAAACTTCACCATCAACAAAATATTGTAATCCATGTCCAGTATTAAAGTTAGTATAGAAATTACCACCATTAATTACAGAACGCTCTGATATAAATGCCGCTAACCCTGGCCATGATTGATAGTTTTTACCTTCTAGGTCACTTCCAGCGTTAGGTGTTGCTCTATCAGGGTTATTAGCTGTTAAGTATGGATTAGTTGTTGCATCTACTATATTTCTTAATAATTCTTCTCGTTCTTCCTGTGTATAATCTGTTGTTGGATGACTTGCATAACCACTATTATTACTATAATAAGGCTGATCCATTGAACCTGACCACCAAGTTCTCTCACGAGCAAATATGTATTTTTGATACTCTGAATCACTTCGCCTGTTTTCATTGTACGAGTTATTTCCTGTATGTCCAAAAGCTTGCTCATCAAGTCCACTCCATACCATTTCTGTACCTAAGTGAGCTATAGCTGTTCTTGGAACAAGGTTTTCATCTAGAGTATTATATATTGAACCTCTTCTACCTGAAAAACCTGTTTGTCCTGCTTCCAAAGTATTGAAAACAGTTTCTCTTGGGTCAAGACCTAGAGATTCCATTATTGACACTGAACCATCAACCATTGATTTACTTGGATCAGGATTCATATATAATGAACTAGCTGCTTGATCTCTGTCAGGATGTTTAACCCAATTACTGAATTCAGTTGCATCTTTGTTATAATAATTAATACCACCCCATGATCTTTCATTAAATTGTCCATATAAATTAGAAGCATATACTTGAACATATATACCTTGAGAAGTCATAGCTGCAATAAATTCCTCATATAAAGGCATATAAGAAGAAGGTAATCTCTCTTCAGCATTAACAAAATACCCATCAAACCCATAATACTTACAAATCTCAACTAACTTATCAGCTAAAGGAAATCTTCCATTTTCATCCTTATAAACAAAATCTTCGGTATGCTCTGCTCTTGGGAAGAATATACATCCTAATGTCATAACACCATTTTTATGAGCTGCATTGGTGTATGCAGGATTAGGAAGATTCAATACACCAAATTCATATTTACGCTCCCACCATGGTGCATCGGGAATAAATAAACTGTCAGGTGCCGGTTCTGTTACCATTCCATGCCACGCTGCATGATAATCTAAGTACTGCCAGTAATTCAATACATTCTGAGCAAACTTATCATTATACTGATAAGAGTTAAAGAAACCATTACCATAATCACCTGCTAGAGTTAAACTCTTAACGTTCTGATTCAACATTGGATTAGCCTGCGTAGCTTGGAAAGATTCATTACGTTGACTAAGTGGTACTTTTGCACGCATAAAATCATAATATTCATCTTGTTCAGGTGACCAATCCAAGATATCCTGTTTACAATATCCATGTATGGATGGTTGATTATCACCTTTGTACCCTTGTTCACCCTCTCTAGGCGGCATTGTATCACCACCTGCAAATACATCTGTTAACATAGTTACTGTCAACATTGATACAACCACCAAAACTGACAAAATCTTTTGTTTCTTCATACCCATTCTCCTTTGTTTAATATATTTTTAAATTTTCATGTTTTAGAAAACTTAAATTTGTTAACAAACATTTTTAACATATTAATCAAATTTTAACATTATCTTCTAATATATTATAACAAAATAAAAGTTATTATGTCAAAAGTTTTATATATTAAATTATTATATTTTTTATGAAATATGAATATTTAGCATATTACCAATTACTTTTGTCTTTTTATAGATAAGCATAGAAAATATTAACAAATCTTGAATCGAAAGATTTATCACCCCTCTCTTAGCCACACATTGTTAAAATACAAATTTAACTTTTTAACATTTGTTAAAATTAGTTAATAAAATTATGTTAATATTAGAACCAAAATACTAGTACAAATCGTAAATTTTGTACTTGATTAATACTTGAAAGTAACGTAAACTTATAATTATTAATAGTAAATAACTTATAATAATATAAGTTTTATTATGTAAATGGAAGGAGAACCAAAATGAATGTATGTGAAAAATTTTTAAAGTATGTAAAGGTAGAAACTACTTCAAATGAAGAATCTGAAACTTGCCCAAGCACTGCTGTTCAACTTGATCTTGCTAAAATATTAGTTGAAGAATTAAACATTCTAGGACTTGAAGATATATCACTTGATGAAAATGGTTACATCATGGCTACTCTAAAAGCAAACACAGATAAAGATATTCCATCTATTGGATTTATTTCCCATATGGATACATCACCAGATATTAGTGGTAAAGATATTAAGCCACGTATCATTAAGAACTATGATGGTAAAAATATAGTACTCAATGAATCTTTTAATGTAGTTTTATCTACAAAAGAATATCCATCACTTCTTAATTATGAAGGTAAAGATTTAATCGTTACAGATGGTACAACACTTCTTGGTGCAGATGATAAAGCAGGTGTTGCCGAAATAATGTCAGCAATGGAATACCTTATCAATCATCCAGAAATTAAACATGGTACTATAAAAGTAGCTTTCACTCCTGATGAAGAAATAGGCAGGGGAACTGATAAATTTGATGTAGAAAAATTTGCTACTGATTTTGCTTATACTGTTGATGGTGGAGAAATAGGCGAACTTGAATATGAGAATTTCAATGCTGCTAATGCTTGGTTAACTATCAATGGTAACAATATTCACCCAGGTTCTGCTAAAAACAAGATGCTTAGTGCTATGGAAATAGCTTATGAATTGGACGGAATGTTACCTCCTAATGAAAGACCACAGTTTACAGAGGGTTATGAAGGATTCTATCATCTTGTAAGAATGGCTGGTAATGTTGAACAAGTTAAAATGATGTACATTATAAGAGATCATGACAAAGAATTATATTATAACAAAAAAGAATATTTTACTAATGTTGTTAATTATCTCAACTTGAAATATGGAGATAATACTGTTGAATGCAAATTGAAAGATATGTATTTCAACATGAAAGAAAAACTAGAACCTGTAATGCACATTATTGAAACTGCTACTGAAGCTATGAAAGCTGTAGGTGTTGAACCAATAATTGTACCTATTCGTGGCGGCACTGACGGTTCAAGATTATCCTACATGGGAATACCTTGCCCTAACCTATTTACAGGTGGTCACAATTTCCATGGTAAATACGAATACATCTGTATACAATCAATGTATAAAGCTGTAGAAACCATAGTAAAAATCGTAGAATTGTACGAACAAAAATAATAATTAGCCTAGTTTAATACTCATCCTTACAAAAATGTAAGTTACCTCTTTATTTTGTAATCTATGTGAATGGAATAATTAGTCCAAGTAGAATACAATGTTAGTATAAGCTGATAAAGAGCTAATTACTAACAGGAGGTAATAGATATGAAGAATTTATTAAAAAAATTATTTGCGATATTTGGGATATTATTCCTAATGGTATTAACATATAGTCAATTCTATAATCCAAGCAACGAGAATTATACTTTGGATTATAGCTTGAAAGCTCAAATTTCTAGTAGGACATCTAATTATGTAGAACTTGATGAATTGCCTAAAAATCTTATTAATGCAACTATTGCTATGGAAGACAAAAGATTTTATAGGCATGGTGGTTTTGATATTCTAGCAATAATGCGAGCTGCAATAATAGATATACAAGAAGGTAGATTTGTACAAGGTGGCAGTACTATAACACAACAGTTAGCTAAAAATCTTTTTCTGAGTAGACAGAAATCAATAACCAGAAAATTTAATGAAATAATTATAGCAACTAAACTAGAACGGATGTTTACTAAAAAAGATATCTTAGAAATGTACCTGAATATCATATACTATGGTGCTGGCGCTCATGGAGTTAAAGATGCATCACAAGTTTTTTTCTCTAAAAACGTGAGCAACCTTGATCTAGAGGAATGTGCTATGATGGCTGGTTTACCCCAAGCCCCTAGTAGATATAACCCTATAGATAATCTAGAAAAAGCTAAGAAAAGGCAAAAAATAGTTATGAGTGTTATGATGAAAAATGGATATATAAGATAAAGTATTAAAAACAGACAACGGTCGTATATTGAAATCATATATAGTGATAATCACTCTCGTTACATTTGTTGTCCTATCTGTTTTAAAGGAATGACAACAAGCTGTAAAAATCGTTCTTATCACTATATATGATTTTCTTTATATTTACCACTCTTAAGCCAGGTAAACATGTGACTTTAGCCTATAAAATCTATACTGCTGTTTACATAGTTATTGCATTATACTATATAGTTTTTGAAATAATAGGTTTGTTTAAAAGGGGCTTACAGCCCCTTTTGATATAACTAATTATTCATCTTGTTTTTCAATCCCCGCTAAGAAGTGTTCATATACACTATACTCTTTTGAACTATCTATAAGAACTGCATTGACACATTTCTCGTAGAACTTGGCAGGTCCAATACCTCCGATTATTGCATATATATAACCTTCATCTTTCATTGCATTCAACGAACGTAATAATAATGCTTTTCCTATTCCTTTACCACGATGTTCTTCTGATACTCTAGTCGGTCCAAAAAAATCAGGAGCTGTAGCATTATAACATGCATATCCAATTATTTCGCTACCTTTTGCTGCAATAAAACATGATATTGGATGATTAGAAAAACACACATCACATTCTCCTGCTGCATTAACGCTTGAGTTTTCTTTCACCCACTGAATAATACGAAATTTATCTGGAGCCAAAGCTCTAAAAATCTTGATTTCCTCTTTATCTAAACGTTCTAGTTCATCATGATAATCTTCAATATGTAATAAATTCACTAACATATCTGCCATAATAAAAACCTCATTTCTATAATTTTGCTTTTATTCAGCCTACATTTTTTCATTACATCCTAACAGGTAGAACTCCATGTAATTCATATGTTCCTTCAAATAGTTCAGCTAATGCTCTTAAGCTGTTAAGTGTATATTCATAAGCAGCAATACCATAAACATTTTTAGGTAGATTCTTCAAATCATAAGGATTCCTTAACGCTGTCACAATAACATTAGTATTATTTTTAGCTACTTTTTTAATTAGTTCTAGTTGTCCTTTATATAGATGACCATTGTATGTTCCTATCACAATAGAACTATGAGATTTGGCTTCTATTAGTATGTTATTAATCTCTTCTTCATCTGGATCAGCAGACAAGATTATCCCTTCTCCTAAGAATCGTTCTACCATATAATCTGAAAAACTTAGAGTATAATCATTCTTGTTGGATACATTCGTAGCTCTAAATGGCAAACTTCCAATAAACAGTGGTTTATCTCCAAGTTTTGGTAGACTTTCTGTTGGCATTTGTACTGGAGTTATGGTCTCTTTTAACATCTTATATACGTATTCTTTACCATAGTCTTCATCAAAAGCAATCTCTTCCACCTTATCAGCAAATTTTTCTTTCCAATAGAATATCTTATCAAGAGATTCATCCATTTCCTCTATAGAAAGTTCTCCGTTTTCAAAAGCATCAACAAGAGCATCTGAGGCTTCTCGTGCAAATCTAGCTGTGTGTGAAATACAAATCAAGTCAACACCTGCCTTCATAGCTTGCTTGATACCTTCTACTGTACCATAGTTCTTCTGGATAGCTTTCATTTCCATACAATCACTAATAACTAATCCCTTGAATCCTATTTTATCTTTTAATAATCCTTTAACAATTTTCCTAGACATTGTAGCCGGTAGATTATCAGTCTCAATCTTAGGGAATAAAATATGAGCTGTCATAATTGCTGGAATCCCTTCTTTTATTACCTCTTTAAAAGGAATCAACTCACACTTTTCAATCTCTTCCAATGTTTTATTGATCTGTGGTAATCCAAGATGAGAGTCAACGTTGGTATCACCGTGTCCTGGAAAGTGTTTAGCTGATGTCATTACTCCACCATCCAACAAACCTTTCGTCATGGCTGATGCATATTCTGCCACTTTGTCAGGGTTATCACCATAACTTCTAACTCCAATTACAGGATTATCCATATTGGAATTGATGTCCACTACAGGTGCTAGGTTAAAGTTAATACCTAGCTTCTTTAATTGTTTTCCAGTTATCTTACCTGCTTGATATGCATATTCAACCTTACCTGTAGCCGCTATTGCCATTGCTCCTGGTATATTGACATTATCATCTTGTAGCCTTGTTACCATACCACCTTCTTGATCTATTGTAATGAATGCTCCTCTGCCAGTGTTTTTTCTAATTAGATTCTGTAAATCTTCGCATAGCTTCTTTAACTGAGGACCACTTTCTATATTATTCTTAAACAGTATAATGTTAGAAACTTTATAATCTTCAATCAATTCAACAATTTCATCATTTATTTTAGTACCCAAAAAGCCTACGACAAACCGTTGTCCTATCTTTTCACGTAATGTTAAATTCATATTTTAGTCTCCTTTTCAAATACCTATATATCTAATGATTAATACTTGTATATTCCTCTATGACACGTGATATATGTCCATCAGCCTCCACTAAAGCTTCTTCTGCTTCGTCCACAATCATATCACATTTAATCATTACAATAGCTGTTTTGGCTGAGTATTCACATCTTTCTAGAACTTCTCTAGCCTGACAATCTTCTACTCCTGTTGCACTTTTCACTATGGAGACAGTACGTTCAAACAACTTTTCATTACTTGCTTTTACATCTACCATCAAATTGCCATACACTTTTCCTAGTTTTATCATAACAGATGTACTTAACATATTTAAAACCATCTTTTGAGCTGTTCCACTTTTCAAACGTGTTGAGCCTGTTATTACCTCAGCTCCTGGTAATGGAACAATAGCAACATCACTCAGTTCGTTCAATCTTGATCCATTGGAACAAGTCAGACTTATTGTCTTAGCACCAATACTATTTGCATAATCTACAGCACCTAATACATATGGTGTTCTTCCGCTTGCCGCAATACCCACTAATACATCTTTGTCGGTAAAATCCAAAGAACGTAAATCATCTGCTCCTAGCTGGAAATTATCTTCTGCTCCTTCTACCGCTTTTATAATAGCACCCATACCTCCTGCTATTATTCCTTGTATTAATTCTGGTTCAACTCCAAATGTAGGAGGACATTCTACAGCATCCAAGATTCCTAGACGTCCTGAAGTTCCACAACCACAGTAAATCAATCTTCCTCCATCTGCAATCTTCTTATATATGGTATCCACCGCTTCAGCAATATTAGGTAATACCTTTTCCACTGCACCAGCAATTTTTTTATCTTCATCATTCATCAACTGTAATACTTCTATAGTTGTCAACAAATCTATGTTTTTTGTGCGTTCATTTTTCTTTTCTGTTTCTATATCGCTTAGTTTTACCATTGTCTTCACCTCTTTAACCTTTTACAGAGCCCACTGTAAGCCCTTTAACAAAATATTTTTGTAAGAATGGATATAGAATTATTATCGGTAACGTTGATGTAATAATAACTGCTGATTTAATTGAAATTGCAATGGTTGCCTTATCAGCTGAACCTGCTGCATCACCAAGCATTGAAGTTCCATTAACTATATTCCTCAAAAATAGCATTACTGGAAACTGATCTGTATTCAAGTAAATTAATCCATTAAACCAATCATTCCAGAAGAATACCGCTGTATATAATCCAATGGTTGCTAGAGCCGGTTTGGATAAAGGTACAACAATCCTTCTTAGAATACCAAAATAGCTTAATCCATCAATTAATGCAGCTTCTTCAATTTCATTTGGTATTGATTTGAAAAAGTTTATAAGTATAATTAAATTAAATTGATTGATTGCAAATGGAAGTAACATTGCAAAACGTGTTCCTGTCAATCTAAGGCTTGATATAAGTAGATAGTTAGGAATTAAACCACCTGAGAAAAACATAGAGAACACAACCAATTTCATAGCAAGCTTTTGACCCTTTAGATGTTTTTTTGATAAAGGATATGCAAATAGAGTTGTCATACATAATGATATAAATGTTCCTACAACAGTATAGAAAATCGTATTTCCATAAGCTTTGAAAAAGTTAGGGTAAGCAAAAATCTGCTTATATGCTTCAAAATTCATTCCAACTGGAATAAATGATACTTCATTATTAATGATTGCTTTTGGTGCCGAAAGAGATACCGCCAGCATGTATAGGAAAGGTACTAAACATATAAGAAGCACAAAAACCATTACTACATAAACTACTACATCAAATATGATATTACCTTTTGTACGATACGTTTTCATATGGACCCTCCTAGTAGATTCCATCACCTGTAATTTTCTTACTGATAGAATTAGATGATGATACTAATATTACGCCGATAATCCCGCTGAATAATCCAATGGCAGTAGCATATGAATAATTCTGATTAGCAAGACCAGTTCTATAAACTAATGTGTCAATGATGTCACTTACCTGTGAGTTTGACGGTGTATACATCAATAGTACTTTCTCGAATCCTAGACTCAACATACGTCCAACGTTTAGGATTAATAAAACCATGATTGTTGGCAGAATCGAAGGAATCGTAACGTAGATAATCTGCTGTAATCTATTCGCTCCATCAATCTTCGCTGCCTCAAATAAATCTGCACTGATACCTGTTATTGCCGCTAGATAGATAATTGCTGTCCAACCTGTAAACTGCCATGTATCTGTCAATATGTACAACCATCTAAAGTATTTCGCTTCATTCATAAAATATATTGGTTTAATTCCAAATGTGCTCTGTAAGAAGTTATTGATTAGTCCTGAACTAGGTGATAATAATTCTCCTAATATCGCTATAACTACTACAGTTGAAATAAATCTTGGCATATATGAAACTGTCTGTACCGCTTTTTTAAAGTGTACATTTCTTACTTCATTCAATAGGATTGCAAATATAATTGGTATAGGGAAATTAACGATTAAATTTCCAATAGAAATGGTTAATGTGTTACGGAAGGCTCTCCAAAAAGCTGGATCCTGCATAAACATCTTAAAATACTTGAAGCCTACCCATTTGACACCATAGGATCCCATACCTGGTCTATACCGCCTGAAGGCTAATACATTTCCAAACATCGGAACGTATTTGAATACTATGAAATATAATATTGGTAATACCATCATTGCATATAACTGCCAATAACGTCTTAAATGTCTCTTTAAATCACTTTTTTGTAAGGATGCACTATTGTTAGAGTTTTGTTTTTTGCGTATAGCCATCTGTTGACCTCCTTGCTTTATAAAGGCCACCCTCTAATCATATGAGGGAAGCCCTTATTATTATAATGATTATTTTCCTAAGTTATCGTTATATAGCTTGCAGAACTTTTCAATATTTAATGCTTTCATTTCTTTTACGTATTTATCCCAATCTTCTTCAACATCCTTTTTACCTGTGATGAATGCATCAGCCCAAACTTCGAATGTATCAAATAATGGAGTTTGGTATACACCCGCATCTTCTGCCATCATATCATCAAATAAAGGTGATGGAGGAATTGCCTGTATTACATCGCCCATAGCTGCTACTTCTTTATTGATACGAGCATAGTTTTCATCATATTTTGTCATTTCACGTTCATTGACCCAAACCATTTGAGTTACATCTGATCCACAACCATATTTAACTTGAAGACTTTTGTAGATTCCTTCTTCTGAGTTAACAAGTTCATCTGCATATTTGATTGTTCCATTTTCTTCTGTGTAAGTTTTACCTTCAACACCTAAGCACCAAAGTTTTGCACCTTCTTCCGAGAAGAAAACTTTATCAATTGTTCTTACAATTCTTTCAAAATCGTCACGTTTTGCAGTCTTAGCTGGGAATATGATTCCTGAGCCTGTACTACTCTTAGGTTGGTGATGAGCACCTGCTGTTCCTTCTAATGAAGGGTACATCTGTAATTTATAACCATCTATTTCAGTTGAACCTTCAAGTCCACCGATTTGATCGTAGTATGCATATGTAGCCATTGATTTTCCTGTAGCCATTTTTTGTGACCAAATATCTCCATTGATTGGATCTGCCATCTCTGGGTCAAGTAAACCTTCTGCATATAATTTTGCAAGATATCCTACATATTCTTTGTATCCGTCACTAATTGCTCCTGGGAAGTATTCTTTTTTGTCATAATCGAAGCTTAATGTATTAGATCCTGATGCACCGTTCTTACCAAGACTTACACCATATGAAGGCATTGTCATACGATAAAGAACACGAGGTCCAGCTAATATAGTAAGTGGATAAGAGTCAGGATTTTTAGCTTTGTATGCTTTTAAAATCTTATATAAGTCATCAAATGTCTTAGGTGCTTCTAATCCTTCTGATTCTAAGAAGTCTTCTCTTAAGATAAGACCACCATCATAGAATGGCACATCATATAGACTTGGTAAATAATAACGTTTTCCATCAGCTAATTTTAATTTATCAACTGTATCTTGTAATCCAAATGATTCAACACGTTCATTGAAATTAGGTGTGAATTCTGAGTAATCACTGATTGGAACTATAGCACCGTTTAGTGCAAGTGAAGCATTCTCACCTTTTGTTGATTGATATAAAACAACGTCAGGTGTATTAGTTCCTGTGTTTAATGCTAATGAAACTTTTGTAGCATAGTCAGCGATTGGAATTACTTCCCAATCAAATTCTACGTTGAACATTTCCTCTGCTGCTTTTACAGTCATCCAATCATCTTGGAAAGGAAGTGTTGCATTATCTGAATAGTAGATTCTAATTTTTACTGGTTTTTCTTTTTCTTGATTATCTTGATTTTCTGTTTGATTCTTAGATGAATCAACTACCTTTTTATCTTCTGCGTCTTTTTTTCCACAAGCAGTAAATAAAGCCATTACCATTGTTACCACCAATATGAGTGATAGAAATTTTTTCATAATAACATCCTCCTAATATTACTTTTTTAATTTCATTTGAAAAAGATATAAGTCTCTGAAAAATTATTTCATACTTTTTAATAAAATCTTGTATCTTTTTTTCATACTAGTATACTAGCACTATTTTCTAATTAAGTCAATATCTTTTTTACACATTTTCGTTAATTTCATTTGGGATAAAATATCTTTTTTGTTTATACTGCACAACACTAAATTATCAAACCTATGATAATTGGCTTATTATGCTACTTCTGGTATATTGGATAGGGCTCAATATATAGAGTCTATAAGATTTTAAATTATGACATTTAATTGACATTATATTTAATTTGTACTATTATCCAAAGGAATAATATAAGAGGAGAGAAAAATAATGAAAAAATTAAGTATTTTATTTGTAACAATGTTGATTGCAGTATTATTATGTTCTTGTAGTAGTAAAACTGACACTTCTGATAGTGATTTACTAGAACCTGATTTAGATGTGAATACTCCAGAATATATGAAAGAAATCGAAAATATGTCAGATGAAGATTTCTTGTATAATTATATTGATGGTCTAGATGTATGTTGTGATTTGAATTTTGGAGATGCATCAGAGATTTCATCAGATGATTTATTCACCTTTTTCCTATACTCACTTTTTATAGATGAAGCTAGTTATGAAGAGTATGAGAATAAGTGGTTTGATAAAGAACTGAGTATGTTTGTAATTCCTGAGGAGGATATAACTTCACAGTTGGATAGATATTTCAAAGATTATGATTTTAATATATCTAAAGTTGATAAAATGGCCGCTAAGTATTATGATGAATCCAAGAAAGCTATTATAATTAGTATGATTGATGGTTTTGGTGGTGCTCGATTCACTAAGATTATAGATAGAAGTATTGATGGAAATGTTGTTAGTGTTACTGTTGAATTCTATGATGAAAATTATAAAGAGTTGTTTGAAACCAAAACTTATGAAATTGAATTTCATGATAATGGATATTATTTATTGAAGATAGAAACCAAGGAATGAGATAGTAAAAAGCAGGGGAGTGGTTCCTCTGCTTTTTACTATTATAGGAAAGTCTTTCTTACTGTGCATATAAAATATCATAGTATAGTAAGTTCTTTTAATAGTTTGATACAATCTGTATATCCTGCTATGTATAGACTCTCATTGATACAAGAGTCTCTTTCTAATTTTGTTGTGATATAGTTTTCCATGAATACTTTATCCTTTTCGTCTAGAGTGTTGATGATTTCATTGAATTTGTCTTTGTATCTATCTATGTAACAATCTAATTCTTGAAATTCCTGATCAGTTTTAATTAATTCTTGATATGTTGTTCTACGCATTTCTGCTGCAAAATTGCTAAAGCATTCGTTAACGTCTGCCATGTTATTATACCTCCTAGCATTGAATTACTATCAGAAACAGGGTATAATGTATTTACCGCTATTTTGATAGTGGTTATGTAAGAAGTGGTGTTTTTTGCTTGCCTGGCATGCACCGCTTCTTTTATTTGTTTTTTAGGGACATGATACCTTCTCTGATACCTTGTGGACGTTTAATATTATTATTCTTGCAGTATTCGTCTAGTACTTCTAGATGTTCTTTGCTGACTCTAACATCCAATCTGTAAGGCTTAGGTTCGTCTGTTGGTCGTCCCATTTTCTTTTTCGGCAAATGTATCCCTCCTTTCTACCGACAAAACTATTATAATACTTTTTACCGACATAAGTCAAGGTAATTTTTATATTATACATTATTATGACATAGATATTTTGTACATTATTTAGTGTCTACATCTAATATTATATCTTAGATATCGTTTTTTGTAAACTATAGAGTTTCTATATTGTAAAATATATTGTTGTTAGACTTAAATTAGTGTATAGTATTAGTATAAAAAATTAGAAGGTGTGATTTTTATGGCTTTATCTATGGGAGAAAAAATACGTATTATTCTTAAAGACAAAAAAATGACAATTACTGATTTAGCAACTGCCATTGGTACATCAAGACAAAATTTAACAAATAAATTAACTAGAGACAATTTCTCTGAAAAAGAACTTCATCAAATTGCAAAAGCTCTTGATTGTAGGTATGAAGGATATTTTATTTTTGATGGTGATGAATATGTATAGGTGTTATTAACTTATATATTCACATCATCTTTTTAATATATATCTATCTTTTACTTTTTCTCTACAGGTCTTTTTTTGATTTTGATTAATTCTTTTATATCATTTAATTCTGTTTCATTCAATACCCTGTAATGAATCCATCCTCCACTGCCGCAGGGATATCTATTTTCCCATAACTCATTAGTTTTTGGTAACATATCAGGAAGTTTTTCACATAGTTTTGATACTTCATTCTTACCTATTTGAATAGTTACTATAAAAGCTTCTTTTTCATAAAATACGTAGCACAGATGCTTGCTTTTATGACTGTATTTTGTTCCCCAACCGTAATTATTTCCAAAAGGAAATTTGAGTTCAGATATAATATCATAGTAGTCGGATATAAATTGTTCTAATTCTTGGAGTAGTTTAATTCCATTTCTACCTATGGTGTCGTATATTTCGTTGATTGTTGGTTGGTTGTTTTTATCTAGTAGACGTTCATACATGTCTAATCCCCCTATTACTGTAATAATAGTTTTTTATTTAGTTTTGGTCCATTCTTTTATGAAGTCCCAATCTTTGATAGTTCCATCGGAATTTAGTATAAATATACATATTCATTTATTATCTGCTAGTCTAAGACTGCGAACAATAACAAATTCTACTACCTTTATTACTTTAATTTCATTAACTGCTTCTTTATAAAATGCCATATTCATTTTGAATATATACTTCTTCTCTTTTTTTAGGATTCACTTTTACAGTAACTTTTTTGCCTAGTACAATAGTATGAATCATATGCATTGGTACTAAGAAATCTTTTGTCACTTGATAAGCTTCACCTTGATAATATGGAATATCAATCGTAATCTTATAAGACTTAACTCTATTGATTTTCGTATGGGTATCCACTACATTTGAAATGGTCCCTTCAGTTGCATCATATGTAGAAAAATCAATATTCTTACGTTTATTCAATTTCATTGATTTAACAATTGCAGCAATAATTAGTGGAATACACAAGATAAGTGTACCTCCATGTAACATGATAGACAGCTTTGCAACTGATACACCTTCACCAATCTCCATTGTCGCATTCCCAATATCGCCACCAAGAGCACCAATTAAAAACACATGCACTTTTAATTGATAAATAATGTAGCCAACCATTATAATTAAATAAGTAATTGGCAGTACTGTTAATTTAATAATAATATTTGAATCTACAAGCATAGAGCCCATCATAAATACCATCGTAAGTACAAAAAACACCACAACACTTTTTAATAATATTATACCAATACTACCTGAAATAAAAATGCCAACAAGTGGCACTAATGCTCCCATTATCCCAGATAATATCCCAAATATCATAGTGAATTTTCTTAATTTTATTTTCACCTAACTTCTCATCTCCTCGTTATATGTTTTCCACAATATGATGAGTATACATTAATTCACAAAAAAATTCTATACCACAGTCTATTATTTTATCTTACATTCTACTTGTCCTCTTAATCCTGCGAAATACCCCAACTAAAACCTCAGTTATTTATGGTACGACTCACCATTAATTATCCTAACCTTTATTTATTATTTTAAATACTTTTTCTTACTTTGTTCTATAATTCCTTTCGTTAAGCATATTATACATTTCAGAATAATTATCTAATAATTATGTAATCGATTCTATTCAAAAAAAACAATGAGTAAGAATTAACTTATCATCGCTATAAGGTTTAACCATTCAACTCATTATTTTTTTCTCTTTCCTTATAATATTAGTTAGTATGTGACCATTTCTTAATGAAGTCCCAATCTCTAATAGTTCCATCGTTATTTAATATATCTAAATAAACTCCATCCCCTTTACCTACTTGCCAGATGGCTTGGGCGGAATTAGGTTTTTCTGATATATTATTTGTTTTTACGTACTTAAAGAATTTGTCTTTACCTTTTCCATATGTCTCTGAGACGTATGCTACTAAGTATATGTCAATACAGCTAGCTCCAAAATCAGATGGGAGTCCATCTAGGATATGTTTTCTAATTATTTTTACCCAATCTGTTTCTGGTGAGTAAATTATCTGTGATTTAATATCTTCGATGTTGTATGCTTTGTAACTTCTTTTTTCCCATGGTTTTAGTTTAGAGAAGTCTCCATGGTATTTTACTAGTTTGTGTAGCATGTTTTTTAAGTTGCATACTGTGGGTATTAAATTGTTGTGAATACTTCGTCCTCTTAAGTTATTGGGTAGGGTATTATTAGTTGTTTTATTAGGATTGTATGTATTTAGTTTAGTTTGTTATTTTTAATTTCTTTATTATTGTCAGCTTCATTTACTTTTTCATATGTTGATTTGTTAGAAATGTCTGTTATACTTTTTCCTCTAACATATGAATCAATCTCTTCTGATACTAAAAGAAGTATTCCACATATTAGACAAGTTCCATTAATAACTAGTTGAATCAAACTTATTAAATCAATTAATTGAACTCCTTGTTCTAAAAATCCATAACCACCTAATAATAAAATTGTTATTCCTAAGATAATTTTCGCTATAATCGTTTTTTTGAATGTCAAGATAAATAGAATAATATTTATTGCTGTTATCATAAACGTAATTAAATAATCATCCCAACCACAATCTATTAAAAACATGATATTGGAAAATAGTAATAGTGGAACAACACAGAAAAATATTCTTAGTAAATATTTTTTTCCGGTTTCGTTAGTTTTTATTGATAGTAATTACCTCCATTACTTCATTTAATTCTGTTACACAAAAAATATTTCTACTATTATTCTATAATTATTCATTTGCATATTTTCAACTTTTTGATTTCTCACATAACAAAGAATTTGCTTTTGGTTTTAACATACATACTTCTTCTAATAATATCTTATTTAATATAATTAATATTTTGTTGGACTAGACTATTTTATCCGAGTTTAAAAATACCATCTAGATTAAGTTATACTAAATTTATTTAACACTCATTCTTTTTTGATACCGTTCCTGATACGATAAATTTTATACAATATATACCTGTTATAATGTAAAATTAAAATGCACAATTTATTGTATTATTCTAAACATCATTAACTTAAAGATAATAATGCAGCATCTTAATTTAGGTTGAAAAATTCATCTTGAACATTAATCATTTTTACCGAATTTTCTTCTATTTTTTCAAACTTATATTTTATATACAAAGCATTTGAATCATTGTGAGTTGAAAAAATAAGCTGATAATCTTTTAGAAATTCATGTCTCATAAGTTCAATAAATGAATGAATGTTTAAAGCGTCCATCTCTTGTATAGGATCATCAATAATTAAAAACTTTAAGTTTTTTGATATATTATAAGTTTTATTAATTGCAAGGCAAAAAGCTAACGAAACTACTGATAATTGTCCAGAGCTCAGATGATGCATAGCATCATGGTCTGAACTGGAATCTGTCAAAAAACGAATAGAATCACTATTTTCTTTCGTTGATAGAAAAACACCCATACCTTGCTGATAATTTTGCAATATCTTAGCAGTATATATATAAAACGGTATTTTAATTTTGTTAACCATATCTTTTTTATAATCTATTATAGTCCTATTATAAAAAGTTTTTAATTTACCAATCCTATTAACTATGTTATCAATCTTATCATATCTTTTTTCATACGTAGCAGCTAATAAGTTTTGCTTTTGGGTAAATTTAAATTCTATATAATCTTTTTTAAGTTTTACACACGTTTCGTTCAATAGTAAGAATTTTTCTTTCTGTGAATCAAAATATCTCTCATACATATTTTCATTATCATAAGTTCTATTATAATCATATTGATACTTCTTTTTATTTTCATCTAAAAAATCTTTAAGTAATTTAGATTTTCGCTCTACGTCATTAATGGTTATTATCTTTTCTTTGTTATTTGGTATTAAGAAATTATTTAATTCATTTTGCGAACAAATTTTTTCTAGTATTCCTATTTCATTTTCAAAAGATATATTATATAACATTTTTATTTTATCAAATACTTCTTTTGATACATATAAATTACTTTCAATATTTTTTTCAAGTAATTTTACACGTTTCACTAATTCTTCATACGTATACGGTTTTGACCATGTGAATTCTTCTTTCATATTAATTTTTTTGATATCGTCGAAATTATACTCATTATCTTTATATAATTTAAGAAGTTCTAAAATTTTTGAATCTAACTTATTGTTGTTTTTAATGTAGTTATTCATGTAGTTTATTATTGGCTCAATAAAATTAACTTTTATAATTTTATTACACTGTTCAAGTCTAGTTACCTGATTAGTTTCGAGTTTCTTAAATACTTCTTCTCTTTTACTAAAAGCTAACAATAAGGCATCATATGTTTCCCAATGTTTACCACAATATGGGCATATAGTATCATTAATAATATTATGTTGATTTTTTTCAAATTCTGTTTTTAGACTATTTCTCAAACGAATAATCTCACTTATTGTAATTTCAATTTCATTGGCTGTTACAATAATATTATTTCTAGTCTCTAACAAATCTAAAAATTCTTCAATTCTATGTGGAATAATTTGTTCTACATGTTTTACCATTTCTTCAAGTTGATAACTATATTCTTTGATGTTTAAAAATTCATTATATTTCTTATGATTTCTATTAATCAATTCGTAGTCTTCATATTTTGAAATACATTTTTGTAAAATGTAAGCTTCTAGCAATGATTTATTATTTAATATTTTTCTCTCTTTTTCCAATAGCTCATAATTTCTTTTATCTATAAATTTTTTAAGTATATATGCATATATAAAATTATTATTATTTATCATATTATCTATTTGTTCAATTTTTATTTTTTTCATATATTCATCAGGTGAAAACCTATTAATAAATTCCGATATTTCATTAAGTTCTTTAACATATTGCCTTTTGCCTTCTATGCATAAATCTAAATCAGTTTTATCAAAAATATTGATTTTATCAAATTCAAAATTTTTATAAGTAAATATTTTTTTATATTTTACTTCACTTTTTTGCTCATTTTTTTTAACTACATCTAATTTTTTCTTTAGTGAGTCTTTTATTATATTTAAATTATTATAAGCTTTATTAATAATTTCTAACTCTACTTCTTGTTGATCGGTTTGAAATAGGAATCCTAAAGAATTTTTCCTATCTTTTTCAGACTTCTTTAGAAAATAAGTTGTATCTTCTTGCTGTAGATAATTAAAAAGCTTATAAATATTTTCAATCTTGAAATTGATACTAAAATCAAAAAATTTATCAATGTAATCATTGTCAATTTTATTTTCTTCAATAGGAGTAAATTCATCATTTTCAAAGTCCTCTGGTAACTCTTTATACGTTGATAGTAAATTAAAATCACATGGTTTATTTCTTCTACCTTTACCCTCACATTTTCCATCATTATTTCTTGATAAATACTTTACTATAATTAAATTTTCTTTTTTATTTTTCTGTTCATTTATAAGCCATAATTTTACGATTACATCTTTTCCAACAGTATTTTGATAAAATGGCTTTTTATAGTCGCTTATATCTTTAGTAACGTTTGCTTTATCATAAGTTCTATTAATAATACCTGTTAGACATAATTCTATTATATCAAAAATAGTAGTTTTACCAAATCCATTAGGACCAATTATTAATGATGTATAATTAGAAAAATCAATTATTTTTTTGTCTTTTATTCCCTTGAAATTTTTTATATATACCTTATTGATTATCATTTATTCTATCTCCTCAAAATGTTTAAAAAAATCATTTAAAATATTTTTATCGTCTTCAGCCAAAAAAGCATCTTTTAATTCTGTGAAATATGCATTTCTATGATCTTTTAACTTTTCCTTGAAATTAATAACCTTTTCATATATATCATTTGCATTATTTGCTTTTATTACTTCTTTGAGTTTATCTTCTACTGGTATAAATTGTGTACTATTTACGTCATAAACTATAAATGGCAATTTAACAAAAAGTTGCATGGCTAAAAAAAATTCATCACAAAAATAACCGTTATCTTGATATTTTTCCATCATATCCTCTTTTTTAATTATTTCATGCAGTTGTTTATAAATATTGTTTTTGATGTCTATATTTTTAATGCTTTTTTTTGTAAAAACGACTACATATTTTCTAAAAAAATATTCATCTTCTTCTATACTAAATATTATATTTTTCAAAGTTTGTGTAATTTCATGCATACTAGTTAATTTCAAACATATTATTAATGATGTATTTTTTTGTATATCAGATTTATTTTTTTTTAATGTATCAAATATATTAATAAGATTTTTGCTTTTTTCACCATCATAAAATCCTTCAAATTCATTTTTATTATATTGAATAGTAAAATAATATTGCTTATTTTCTTTTACAGAAAATAATATATTATTTTCATATACCGTTACTTTAAAGTCATTTTGTTCATAAAGATTCTTGAATAAATCTAGCATAATTTTCACTCCTTATTTAATTTTTCTTTTACCTTTTCTACTGAAATAAATTGCATTTTAGGATTAATAAATTTATCATTCTCAGTAGCTCGGTTACCCCAATTATTTTTTGAGCCTTCTTTACTGATTGTACTCTCTAGTATATTGTTAAATGATTCATTATCTATTGATCCATTAATCAAATAATTTTTATCAAATATCTCATTAGTTATTTGCGAATTACTAATGATTGATTTTATTACTGATTTAACTTTAATTTTAGGTCTATTTATAGCAGTAAGTAAGTATCCACCATCTTTATCATACCCTATATTATCCAATATAAATTCTTCATCTCTTACTTCTAACAGACATTGAAAGAATACATCTTTTAAATTGTTAATTTTAAAGACCTTTGTAACATCTTCAATGCTATCTATATTGCCTATTTCAATTTCATCTGGATTTATATTTTTTAAAAATTGAATAAATTTTTTATCTTCCCATGTATATATCTCTTTTACTATTCTTTCTATTTTTTCTAAATGTATTATATTATATTCAATATCATTATCATTTAATTCTTGAATGAAACTAACCCACGATTTAACAAATATCTCCCTGATAGATTCTATGTTTATCGTTTCAAAAACATCTGTACTTATTATCTTTTCATATATTTTTTTAAAATTTAATTCTGGATATGTATCTCCACCTTTAATATGTTTATTTCTTATTTCATTATCCAAATAACTAATAAGATGATTTAATATATTTTCTTGTTGTTTATAATCATTTTTAAATATATGTTTCTTTAAAATTAATACTTTCTTTATTTCATCAATACAATATTTTTTTAATTCATCATCGAAGTTGGAAAGATTACAATATTTTTTCCCATTTGGATATTCAAACAATTTTATTTTATTTGGATTTTTAACATATTTAGCTGGTTTATAAGTATCATTGAATTCTTCTTCTGTTAACTCAAATCCAAAAGTTTCTTTTATTGTGTGCAAAAATCTAGAATCTTCATCAACCTCTATTGATAATTGATTAAGATTATCATCAAAATCACAAATTCTAAAGCCTTTATTCTTTATCTTTCTTTTTCCTTTCGCATCTAATTCATATTCCAAAACCCCTAAAACATCTTTATAATCATTGGGATATTTTGCATCTTTATAGGCTTTCACTTGATGTCTTGAGTCAACTATATCTATATTCTTTATATCAATATCCTCAGCTGATTCATATTCAATTTTCCAATTATTTAAATCATGGTCTTCTTCATTTACTAATTCATTTATTTTTTGAAGCCCTAGAAATATTCCAACTTTTCCTTGATGCAAATACCCACTCCAACTAGCAGTGGCATTTCTTTCATCCATAATTTACCTCCATACATTATGTTTTATTTAATTTAAATTTAATATCAAAAAACCAACTTACTTCTTATTCATTTTTTATTATTAATATATACAATTTATATGTAATATTTAAGTTTATTCATTTTTTAAAAGCGACATTATATCTAACGTTTTAACAATATTATGTATTTAAAGTTATTTTACATCAATATTTAATTATATACAACAATTGATTATAACATATATTAATATTAATATGTATATAAATCTACAAATTTTATAATTATCTGTTTTTTTTACTCAATAACAACAATATGTGTACAAGAAACTATATTCACATCTTTTTTCATACCTTAAATAATCTATTAAACTACTAAATAAAAAAAGACCTCCCCACCTGAAAGTCTCAACCCCTATTCAAATTCCCCCATATATCTAATCTTAATAGCACTAAGTGCCAATTCAAAATTAAAATCATCTAACCCATGAAACAGATTAATTAATGAATCATCATTTTCTTTAATTAATACATACGCTAATGTTAATAATTTTATAGATGTTTCATCATATAATTGATTACTATTAACACACTGTTTTCTCATTACCCTTTTATCAAAATCATATATTTGATACAATTTATTATATAAATCATCATTACCAGCAACTATGTAAAACAACGACTTTCTTTTAGTACCTAATAACTCTATACCATCCCTTTCAACCAATTGAAAATAGTAATGTTTGTCTGACCGATAGGGTGAAAAATAATATACTAACTGAGTTTAATGTTAACAAAGATTGGTTTGTTTCTGGAAAAGGTGAAGTGTTCACCAATAGTACTTCTAACTTGATGATGCAGGCAGAAAACAAGTTTTAGGATATATTCATCGTTTGTTGGAAGAAAAAAATATTAACTAATAAAACCCATAATAATATCCCACCTAAGGTTGCCCTCAGAAGGGATATTATTTGTAATTAATAACTTGTACACTCTACTTATAGTAACACTATTCATTTACCTGTAAATTGTTCTTTAAGAGCTGAAATCATTATCTCCCATTCCATTCACATTACTATTGACCCAGCTAACAATTTTCCTTTATTATATACTTTTTTATCTGCTTATAATTCTTTTTGAATATCTATCCCTAAATCTTTTCCGTATGCGTAACCCTTGTAACATATGATCTATCGCATCCTCTTTATTACTATAAACCGCAATTATATCAAGATTACCACGTTCACTTGTATCATAAATCTCCCAATTACACTTCACACTTCTAATACCAATTATATTCTCTGATAAATCACTACCCTCAAAACAATGTTTACCTAGTTTCTCTAATTTAATAATGTTTAATGCTTCATCTTGGGTCATAATCTACCTCCTATTTTATTACTTCTAATAGTTTTAAATCGACTAAAATATCTATAGGAAGTGGTAATTGATATTGTATACTACCACCAGTATTGCAACCAAATCCTTTTGCTATTTGACCTTTATATATTACCAAGTCATCATAAGTCAGATTTTTATATTTCATATAGCCTTCAATATCAGCCTTTAGAGTTGCATCTGGATGATTCTTAATAATTTTTTCTATATCTTGAAAATCATCTAAAAAATTTATATTGATGATATTTTGAAGAATCTTCAATATATGATATTAATCTTTGATCATATGAGTATGGTTGATCATCAATTACAGGAGAAGTAAACCTTCCATCTAAAGGTCTTTTCTATTCCATCTACAAGAACATTTGAATCTTTTGGAATTTGACTTTCATCTGACTATTTACCCGTTTGTGCAAACTCATCTGCATAACTCGTTTTTCTATAAGCATCATATTTATTCAATTAACTTTTTAAAATACCTAGTCCAGTTAAACATACTATTGGCATTGGTAATAGGTACTATAGAATAATAATATTTTTAAAAGTGATGGAACGACTAATTTTGTCAATCCATCACTTAACTGATTATTATTGTTGCTATTAACTTTAAATCTTTTAGTTACTTCCAATTATTTCTAACTAGATATTTGTCAGGTATCCTCATTTCTACCTCATCTCTAATATCATTGAAAAATTTACTCATGTTTGCATTGTCAAACCATTTTTCGGTAGAATTTAGGACAATTCCATATTTGCCATTAACAATGGCACACATTAAACTCCCTCTATCATATGTGAGTCTTAAGATAAAATATCTATATACCTCAAACTCTATAGAAACAGTTACATGAGGTTCATCGCGATTTTCACATACACATATATCATCAATCTTACCTTGAAATTCACACTTTAGACTACTCAATAATATTTTTTTAATTTCTTCTGATTTATTATTCTCCAATCCAAAAATCTCCTATCTTTTCTAGTGTAGTATACCCATATTTTTCTTTTAGATAATTCCATTCTTTTCTTAGCGCTGTTGTAGCATTTGTTGCAGCTCTTGGATCATGTGAGAACTTAATCACTTTATTACTGTTAACTGCATCATCTATCGCAGGAACATTGAATAAGTCAAACATATCATCATCAGTTAGTTTTTGAGCTTCCTTTATTGAATCCCATTCTGAACCTAAACTAAAGAACATAGAATCATCACCAGCTTTGGTAATATATGAATTTGGTCCTGGTATTGACCAGTCAATAGTTCCATCTGGCAATGTTGTACCTTCATACCTCCCAAACACTATCGACGGTTTGTCAGCATTATGAAGAGATTTAGTTCTTATAGAATTAAAGTCGTCGACTGAAATCTTTCCAAGGACTTTCCCATCAATTACATCTAGACCATCAACAAGTTTACTCGTTCCCCCAATACCATCTTCACCATAAACCCTATCAGGCATTACATCATCTTTATGTGAATCAACCAAACTATCAAATCTACTCTTTTGAATAGCAGTTAATTCATCATAAGATATTTTAACTAATTCATCATTATTCAATATAATTTCATAATGATCTTTCTTTTTAAATATCTTCTTGACTGATTTAACTAACTCAGTAATTTTCATTTTCAATAGCTTCTTAATATTACTACCCATGTCAACAACATTTTTTACTGCTTTTCTAAATCCACCGTTTTTAACAAATTGAGTTAAACCCTTAATTCCTTTTACTAAGGCACCTGCTTCTACAGCGATACTAATGGCTTCACCAATAAGTTGACCAATCATAAAACCTTTATCACCAGGGTCAGCATTATCATATTCATCTTTCCATTCATCAATAGTCTGCTTTATCATGAGTTTCATAAGTTCTCTATTTTTTGATGAAAAAGGAAGGCTTACTACAAATTTTATAAAAAACCCTAATTGTTCTGGATTAGTAAACACGGAGTATATACCTTCTATTGTATCATATATACCTTTGATAGGTGAAGTGACACCACCAAAAAATAATCCTGCTCTAAATTCTTGATCTTGTTCTTTTTTACTGGAACCATAGACTAATCTTGCCCATTCCATAAAAGCTGTTCTTTTTAACTGCTCAAAATCACCTTTTTGAAATTGATATAATGCTTCTATAGGATAATAATATTTTTTAAAATAATTGTATGCATCTTCGCTTTCATATTTATTCTCTGATGTTATATTGCCAAGTTTTCTATCCTTAAAAGGTAATGCTGGTATATTCTCAAAATATTCATCTGGTAAAGCATTAGAGATATCAATATCAGTATCATCTTTCATTAATTCCACCCAATGCATTAACACCATGAGCTTGCATTCATCAGGTAATGATTTATACGTTGTTTCAAGATTTATTCTATTAGAATATTTATAAGCCTCGCAATTACGCAAAAAATATTCAACATCATCTTCAAAATCATAGTCTATATCGCTATCTATTTCCCCAAAGATGTTTTCAAAATTAATATCATTTACATAGTCATTGTCTTTAAATATATCTTGCATAGCCTTTTTTAAAGCAATAATATCTTTGTCGTCATATTTAAATACCTTGCTAGAAGACCCTCCAGAACTTTCACATACCTGTTTTTTGTGGAAATTTCTATTATCAGATTCCGATTGTGGTTCTCTCATTGGTATATGGGAATCATCATCTAATAGATTAGCCAATGAAAGAAGTTCGTTTTCTACATTGTTATATGAATCAGCAGAATCATTCATTAACTTAATATATGAATCCATGTTATAAACACTATCATTAAGTTGTTTTAAACATGTATTAATCATTCCATTAATAGCTTGTCTACATTTCACATCATAATCAATATTAGATGTAATATTCATGAAGTCATCTTTTATATCTTGTATTTTACTACAAACATATGATATAGAATAGGTTTTACTTTTTAAACCATCAGTTTGTATTTTAAAAGTATCCAACTTTACCCTCCATTTTCGAGTTATAATGTCTAATATTTCGCCATTTATTAATGTTTATTATCAATTAATTTATTAATAATTTAACAATACAGCATAATTGATAGCTATCAGCAATTTAATTAAGCTTAGACATTATAATAAACAATTCGCTATGATTTTTCAACAAATCCTGACGAACGGTATGTTTAATCGGATAGAATGCAATCAAAAGTAAAAATGAACAAAAATCAAGTATGATTTTTGTTCATTTTTATCTTCAAAAAACTTAAATATACAGCAAAAAGAGCAGAAAATAATTCTCTGCTCCTTGCTGTATGATTACTATATATCCTTAGGAAATTAAGATGTTACTCCATCATTCTGAAGATAAATTAATATATTTATTTAATATTTCTTCTGGAATATGACAATAATCATTTGGACATTTAGCCAACCTATTTTGATGTTCTTGTGCACTTCTCACATAGTTTGTAAGAGGTAAAATTTCAACAACCATAAGGTCACTATCATTTATCTTACTAATAAACGTCTTTGCCTCTTCCAAATGTTTAGATTCTTCACTATATACTCCTGTTCTGTATTTCTCGCCAACATCCTGTCCTTGTTTATTCAAGCTATATGGATTAATTATTTCAAAGAAATATTCCATTAATTGCTCAATAGTTACAACAAATGGATCAAATTCTGTTTTTACACATTCAGCATAGCCATCATAATCACCCTCAAGTGTATTATTTGTACCATTCGCTCTTCCCGCTTCTGTAAACGTAACACCAGGTAAAGTATTTATGAAAGCCTGTACTCCCCATAGACATCCACCCGCAAAGTATACTGTTTCCATGTTGTATCTCCTCTTTATTTTATTTATATATCCTTCGGAAATTCCAAATAAAATGATACTCCATCTTCGTCATTTACCGCCCAGACCTTACCTTTATGAAACTCCACTATTTGCTTCACAATAGTCAACCCCAAACCAAATTTACCTTTATTACCTTTTTGAAATTGATTAAATAAGGTAGATACCACTTTATCATCCATAAGTTCACCATCATTCTGAAGATGGATTAATATATTGGTTTCATTTTTTTCTAAGATTATTGACACTTTTTCTTTCGCATATCTCATGCTATTATCAAGCAAATTTTCAATTACAACCGTCATCTGATTTTTCTTTCCTAAGATTATTGCATCATCATCTAAGTCTATATCCCAAGTTAACTTAGGATTTGCATACTCAAATCTTTCAACTACACTTTTAATTAAACTTTTAATATTAATCTTTTCATTGGCTTTTTCATGTTTAGCCATATACTCTAGCTTTGTTAAATATAATAAATCCTTTATACGTTTTTGAAGTCTTTCTGCTTCAATATCGATAACGTGCATAGTACTGTTCAGATCACCTTTTGGATATATACCGTCTTCCACTGATTGAGCATAGCTTCTAATAACCATAACTGGAGTTTTGAGCTCATGTGAAATATTTTGAAGCATCCATTGCTGAGCATCATCTCTTTTTACTAGCTCTTTTCTCATATCTTCTATAGAATATGCCAATCTTCCAATTTCATCTTTACGTTTAGATATTATAGGATTATACCAATCTCTTTTAGCTATTTTTCTAACATCTATTTCCAATTTTTCTATTGGACAAGTTAGATATTTAGCTATTCTTAATGATGCTACTAATGAAATAATAATTCCTATAATAATAATTATTATGAATCTAGAAAATAAAGTTTTTACCAAGTTATTTCTATAAGTATCCCACATAAATGAAAGCAAGAATAGTTCTTCATCAGCATTATCAAACTTATAAATCACATAAAATAGTTTTTTTCCGTTTATATTTTTTTCATATCTTCTTGTTTGTGATTCTTGATTTTTAAATTCATCTAGTATTTCAGTTAAAAAATCGTCTGAACTATTACTATCCAGATTAAGCAATTTTAATTGTTGCATCATTATATTAGATGGATATTTAATATGAGTGACATTTCTTATATTATTCATCAAATCAGTTTCTTCTAATAATTTGACATAATTTTGTTTGTTAAAATTTTTATTAGTATATTTCATTTGTGTAGCTTCAATAGTGTTATAAACTTCATCAGTAAAAAAGTCCCTTAAAAAAAACATAAATAAAACTGCTAATATTAATAATACACCCAATAGAATGCCACATGTGAAAATCCATATTTGAAAAGCTAAGGATTTATTCTTCAAATTATAATCACCTGCCCTCTATATATTTTCATCAATATTCATTCTATATCCAAAACCATATATTGTTTCAATATTTAGTTCTGGCATTTTTTTCCTAAGTCTCCTTAATAAATCATCTACAGCTCTATCGTTACCAAAATAGTCTTCTCCCCATACAGAATTCAATATATCTTCTCTTGAAAATGCGTAATTTTTATTTTTTACAAATAATAATAATAATTCAAATTCTTTAGATGTTAAATTTATTAGATTATCATTTAAATAAACCATTCGTTTTGCTTCATCAATATAATACGAAAATATATATAATTTATTAGATCTATCCCTTGTAGTCTTTCCTTTATAAACTCTTAATAAGAGTTTTTTTATTCTTAATACTAATTCTCTTGGTAAAAATGGTTTAGCTAAATAATCATCACTTCCCATTTCAAGTCCTATTACTCTATCCAAATCTGCATCTCTTGCAGAAATAAAAATAACAGGTATATCTGAATTGGTTTCTTTTATTTCCTTTATTAATTCATATCCATCAACCCCTGGAAGCATTATATCTAAAACCCATAAATCAGGATAATCATTTATAGCTTTTTCAGCATCATATCCATTTAAAAATGAAGTAATATCCCATCCTTCTTTTTGTAAATAAGAAGTTAAAATACTATTTAAATTTTCTTCGTCTTCAACTAAATAAATTTTATATGACATTTAATCTCTCCTTGCATAATATTGTCATAAATAAAGAGTTTCCCAAACACCTTCTAATTTTTATATCCTATGTAAATTATTATACAGTTACTTCCTACAAAATAATAGTTCCTATTGCTTTATTATAATTTTATTTTAATACAAGGAAATAATAGATTTGTTTTTCAACGATATTATAATAAAACAAACGTGGATATAATCACGTTTGTTTTATCTTCATTTATTATTTTTATTTACTATTTATACTTTTATAATTATTAATTCAAAAAATCTTTTACTATTCTTTTGTCTATTGAAACATTGTTGGGATTTTATTGTATTTTAATGATGATATATTTATTGATTAATTGATTTACTTGAACTATAAATATCCTTTAAAAGTTTTTGATATTTCTCTATTGTCATTTCACCCTTTTTAACTTTTTCTTTTGCTTCTTTCATCAATTGTTTTTGTTCTTCTGTTAATTTAACTATTATAGTTTCCTTTTTAGATGATATATTTTCATTTATTGTTTTTATTGGAATTTTATTTTCTTTCAAATACTGCTGATATTCTTCCATTGTCATTTCACCTTTTTCAACTTTTTCCTTTGCTTCATTCATTAATTGTTTTTGTTTTTCTGTTAATTCAACGATTTTAGTTTTATCTTTAGATGATGTGTTTTTATTTATTGATTTTATTGGAATTTTAATTTCTTTTAAGTACTGTTGATATTGCTCTATTGTCATTTCACTTTTTTTAACTTTTTCCTTTGCTTCATTAATTAATTGTTTTTGTTCATCTGTTAATTCAACTTTTGATGTTATAACCTTTGATGTAATATTTTTACCTATTGATTTCGTTGGAATTTTATTTTCTTTTAAAAATTGGTAATATTCCTCTATTGTCATTTCACCTTTTTTCACCTTTTCCTTTGCTTCATTCATTAATTGTTTTTGTTCATCTGTTAATTTAATTCTTTCATAAGATGTTGAATTAATTTTTGGGATATTATTTTCTACATTCACCTCTGACGCTAATGCTGTACTTGGTAATACTACTGATAAAGCTAATACTGAAGATAAAATAACTTTTTTAAATTTTAACATGTTAACCACTCCTTCATCATTTTTTTTCGAAAGGTTGATTTGATTACTTTGTTCTGTAATTCCTTTCGTTAAGCATATTATACCTATTAATTTTAGAATAATTATCTAATAAATATGTAAAATTATGTAATCGATTCTATTCAAAAAAAGCAATGAGTAAGAATTAACTTATCATCGCTATAACGGTTAACCATTCAATTCATTATTTGTTTCTCTTTCCTTATAATAATAGTTAGTATGTGACCATTCTTTAATTAAGTCCCAATCTCTAATAGCTTGTGCTGAATTGGTTTTGTCTGATACATATGCTATATTTCACCACATTAGTCCATCCACTTCACACTAAATTCAGAAGCCATATCACATGAATGTAAATAATTAATAAATGATTCCATTTCAAAATTCATTGGAATTTCCATGCTACAAATCGTTTTTAATACCTTTTTTGCATCCTCTAATATATTTCCTTTTATATAAGAAAGCATACAATCAATTACTAATTTAGGTTCGCTCTTTGATGCATGAAATAAATAGTCGCCCCATTCCTTCCATTCATCCTCTGTCAAGTCCTTCAGATTTTCAATTAGAGGGTAAGGTGTGAAGCTAGTATATTTATCAGCTAGTTTAAACCCAACGCTTTTAGCGGTTCCTATGGAGCCTTTATTACAATCTACACATAACCAGTCTATACTTTCATATCCTTTTGCAAAGCATTTCTGTACAACTTTTGATACTACTAATTTTGCAAATCCACATTTACGATATTTCTTGTCTGTATGAATCCCGATTGCAATTTTCTTATTGTAACTACAATCACTCAATGACCAACTTACGATATCTCTATCATTTCGTATGTAATAGCCAACCCCATATTTATGAAATGTCTCATCATCCTTCCAGTTATCTATCCAGTCAATCAAATCCTCTACATTATTATATTTCATTTGTCTTAACAAATTAAGATTTACTTCTTCAAGATAATAGCCTTCTGGCAATTCTACATTTATTTCTTTCTCCAATCTATTTTCAAGTATGTAATGTCTCCTAGTATATGCTCTTATAAATTTATCTTTGTGATTAGAACATATGACATCTCTCCATTCACTTGTATCAGGTGTGACCGTATCCCAAAAGTCCATGTTTTCAAATACTGCTTTGTTAAATTCTAAATCCTTAGCATCCCCTGCAATATAATTACATTCACAAGTTTTAATTAATGCAGCAGTTGGATGAGCAATACTATTTACATATACCTCTCCATTCATAATTCCATTTATTGTTGAATAAACCGATAATTCATGATTTGATTTTATTAAAGGTATAATTTTATAAAAATCATCCTTAGTAAGTTTATACACTTTTTCCATTTATTTCCCCCATTATTTATAATAGTTACCCGAATATAATATTATGTAATCAAAGCTATTTTATTACAATATCTATTTATATACATGAATTAATTATAACATATACAACTATTGTTTTGTATGTAATGCTATTAATCTTATAATTTCATAATATTAATATGTATACAAAAATCCTACATTATTCTATCTTAATCAAAACAACTAAAAACTCAGAAAAAAGACCTCCCCACCAGAAAGTCTTAAATCCTATTCAATTTCCCCCATATACCTAATCATAATCACCACACTAATTATATATGCATTTTTTCATATTCTGATTTCGTAAATATTCCTCCAATTGCAGATTGAACCCCTCTTTCTTTATTACCTTCAAAGTACTCAAAGTCAGGCAATTTTTTTCAAAAACACAACAACAAAGCTAATAGCTGAAACTGACATTAACAACGCTATTGGTAGGTGTAGACGTTTTAACAAGACATAATCTACTTTCCCAATACTTAGTAATGCACCTGTTACAAATAGAGCTAAGATACATATTACTATGATAATCAAAAAAAGAACTAACCAAAAATCATTCCTAATAATAGATGTATATTGCTTAATATATAGATAACTATATATTATCATCGCTAATGCTACGACTTTATGGATTGTAAATAAAACATCATTATATGGCTTTCCATTTTTACTTAATAAGAATCCAAAAATCACTACTATACTCAAGGCAAATATTGTTATAATCCCTTTAAATATCATATTCATTTTCATTTTCATCTCCTCAATTAATAATGTCTTTAAGCATTATCTGTGGATGGTGATATTGCATGACATGAGCTGAATTCTCACCATAATTGATTGCCCCTTGTCTACACCAATGAATACATGCCATACATTGCTCACAATGATGATTCCAGACGGGCTTATTATCTTTATAAGTTATATTTTCTGCAGGGCATACACGAGCACACAAACCACATGAAGTACACTTCTCTGATACTAAAAATTTCGTATCCATTAAAGGGATAGCTTCAAAAAAAGTATCTGGCTGTTCACCTTTATATCCAGCAACTTTTAACCATTGTCTTTTTTGCAGTGTATCTCTTAAATTGAGTTTATCAACTAAATTTTCAATGAATTGATCGCTCAACTCAACATTTCCTGAAATCTTTCTTTTAATCGAATCAGTAATCACTTGAATTTTATTCTCAGCCTCTTTGTACTGAAGACGGCATTTTTTCTCATTTGGAACCTTCACCGAAAACGATGCATACATACCTTTTCCAATTTTACTAGGTCGCAAATAATTATATGGCATTCTGACAGCAAAACCAATATCTAATTTGTTATTTTGATCTTTTAGCATGTCTTTCAAATACTTTAATGCTAATGTAGGTTTATCACCATATGTTGAAACACCATATATATAATTAATATCCACATCTCTAAGCCTCTTTACAAATTGTTCCACCATCACAGGTAGTCCTTGATGATATACTGGAAACACTATACCTAGACTATTATAATTTCTATACATTTCTTTTCTAAATAACGACTTCCTTATTATTTCAACCTCTGCACCTGTTGTCTTTGCTATCTGCTTAGCTACGAACAAAGAATTTCCTGTTCCAGTAAAACAATAGATTACATCATTCTTCATAAAGCTCTCCTTTTAGTATATCAATATAAAGCTGATTAAATACTTTCATAGCTTCGACCACATCATTCTGATCTTTTCCCCATGCATCATTAAGGATATATGTGTCATTGTAAGTTTTTAAGCCGTGATAATATGTATCTACTACAGTAGCTATATCACACGCTTTTACCTCACCTTTCTCTTGGTATCCTTTTAATATCTTTATAGTTGCATTCCTTACATTGTCATAATTATTATTCTCAGACAACTCATAAGCCACAGGGTTAATATAACTTTCCATCACAACCAATCTCATAATTGCTATGAAAAGTGGGTTAGTGAATGCACTTTGTATTCTTTTAAGATTTTCTTTCATAAAGTTATCTACCGACATCTTTTCCACGACCATATCAACTTCTTCATCTGTGAATAATACTTCATCACCTTTACTTATCATTAAACCCATAATTTCTCTAAACAAACTTTCTTTTGACTTAAAGTGATTATAAAAGGAACTTTCTTTTATCCCAACACTGATGCATAACTTTCTTATTCCAACATTACTATACCCTTTTGCAGAAAATAATTGTATACCACTGTATAATAAACGCTCTTTTGTGTTCGTACTTTGTTTAATTAACATATCAATTGATTCCATAAGCTCTCCTTTACTAACGGTCGTTAGTTAGTATTTTACGGCATATGATTATATTTGTCAACTGATTGAATTATTAAATATTTTACCATATAGATAATTAGTATGTACTCTAAATAAAAAAAGACCTCCCCACTGGAAAGTCTCAACCACTATTCAAAATCCCCCATATATCTAATCTTAATAGCACTAAGTGCCAATTCAAAATTAAAATCATCTAACCCATGGAACAGATTAATTAATGAATCATCATCTTCCTTAATTAAAACATACGCTAATCTTAATAATTTTATAGATGTTTCATCATATAATTGATTATTATTAACACACGCTTTTCTCATTGCCCTTTGATCAAAGTCATATATTTGATACAATTTATTATACAAATCCTCATTACCAGCAACTATGTAAAACAACGACTTTCTTTTAGTATCTAATAACTCAGTACCATCCCTCTCAACCAATTGAATAAATCTTCTCATGTGCAATTTGTTTCTTATAAACATTTCGCATCACCTTTATCATTCTCATCTCTTTCTTTTTTATATAATAAATACTTAGCTAAGTTGAGAACCAACACCCTCTGTTCTGTTGATAGTTGTGATGTTAACTTGATTAATTCCTGTGAATCTTGTTCATATCCCATATTTCTTAAAACGCCTCCTATAATGTTTGTTAAAAACATTATATTCCTTCTATATGTTCTTGTCAATCACAAAAATTGCTTTTATAGTTCTTGACAAACACTTTTTTCTCTTTTATACTCTTTTTATGGAGGTGTTTATTATCCGTTCACGTATAAAGGAATTAAGAAAAATATTAGATATTAATCAAGAGCTTTTTGCTCAGAGAATTAGTATGAGTCGCTCTAATTTAGCCAATATAGAAAATGGTAATGTTTCTCTGACCGATAGGGTAAAAAATAATATAATAACTGAATTTAATGTTAACAAAGATTGGTTTGTTTCTGGAAAAGGTGAGGTGTTCAACAATATTACTTCTAACTTAATCAGCCAGCTAATTAAAGAAAATTCACTTGATGAAATTGATAAACAAACGTTAACCTATTTTATAAAACTTGATGATACAGGCAGAAAACAAGTTTTAGGATATATTCATCGTTTGTTGGAAGAAAAAAATATTAATCTATAAATATATAGAATTAAATAAACATCCCATCTAAATTTGCACTTAGAATGGGATGTTTATTTATTAATTGATAGATTTAGATACTATAAATGATTCTAAAGTCTCTTTACTATTAATTTCACTATTTTATTCTCATCAACATGAGTTCTCGCCTTTTTAAATATTTTAGCTATACCATAATTCATCAGAAATAACATCAGAAGCAGAAACTGTACTTTCACTTATTTTTATATTCCATTCATCAATAAATAATTCGATATAATTAATTAAATCTGACACATACTTCGTATCAACCACAAAAACACGCTGCTTGTTCCATATTTTTTCTATTTTGACATCTAATGTTAAATCTTCTTTTATATGATCTAGGAAGTCAAACATCATCAATTTAAAGCAAATATTATAACCTTCAATAATAACTGAAACTAACGTTTGTTTTCCTTCTCTTGTTTGTTTGATTCTTAAACCATCTTTTCTAAACCATTTAGTTTGTTCTTTTTCTCTTTCTAAATCCATAATTCCCACCTTAATTTTCTATTCCTAAAATCATGTTCATACCTTTGAATACGCTGAATCATTCATTATTTTAATCCCATCTGTCTAATATATAATTGCAGACACCTGTAGAAGTAGTAACTCTAAAACTTACATTCCATTCACTACCATATTCAAGTCTGTAACCACAAGCACTTGCTTCTTTTTCTCCTCCAAGAGTTGCTTCTTTAGAATATGCTTCTATAGTTTTTCTTATTTCTCTCAAATCATTTATTAGCATTTCTGGAAACAAACAATTACTTTGAGTTCCATTAACATCTCTTGAACTATCAAGTATTAAAAATATGCTCTTACCCTGATGTGGATATTCTCCATACCACATTGAAGGTTGATAACATATACCTGTAACATTACAATAATCATGCTTTAAATTCCATCTTGTACATGGAGATCCATTAGTATATACATACCATGAAAAAGGATTTCTTTTTTCTAAATTATCCCATTGAAAGATAGGTGGAGCATCTTCATGAGTAGCTGTTAATAATGCCGCAAAATTACCGTGCTTAGGAACTAATAATTCAATTTTACTTGCATTAGTTAATATTGTATCTTCAAATTTTTTCCAAGTAATTTTAGTAGCTGGCATATCAAATGATTTTTTCTTATCCTTATTTATAGTTTTTACTTTTATATGACCAAAGAACCCTTTTCCAGTAGTCTCAGTAGCATCATTATATTTCCATATAGTATTAAGTTCACCTAGTCTTGCATATCTACGACTAAAAGATTTTTTAACACCTAATTTTTCAACTATTTTTTCTCCTTGTTCGATATTTCCTCTTGTAGGATTAGTTTGTGGTCTCTGATATTGTAAGGGATTCATTTTTCTTGAAAATTTATTTGCAATGGTATCAAAATCAAAACCAAACTTTATATCATCAAGCAAAGTACCTATCATAGTATTTTTAATATGACAGTAACCTGGTGGTGCAGTAGCAACAGCGTACCACAATACATTATTACTATCTTCTCTATTTGTTCGTAATTTTTTATGTAAATCCATAAACCAGTTGGAAATACCAAGACATTTTTCAAATCTATATAAATGCTCTGAGCTAAGAATATTGTTAGCATCAACTGCAACGTCATATGGATATTCCTCTATGTACTGCTGTAACATTCTAAAATCTTCTCTTTTTTCAAGCATCATTTGTGCATCTGTAAGTATTTTACCCATATATCTTATTTTTTCTGGCACGTTTACATGCATATGATTAAACCCGCCGGCATATGGAACTCCCAATATTTCTTTTGAAGTTATAAAGACATCTACAATGTCTGCTTTTTCAACTAACTCTTTTAATCTTCTAAATACTGGTGTCATTAATCCATCAAATTCTCCCCATAAAGCAGCTTCAACTTTACCGTCTTCAGACAATGCCACAATGTTACCATACTTTTCTACAAACTTTTTGCATGCACTACATGTATATAGTTGTCTATACTCTTTAGGTATCTCTAATAAAAAAGCTTCAAATAAATTATCCGCATTTGTTCTAAATAGTGGCCTGCCTTTCTCAATAACATTTCTAAACTGCTTATTAATTAATTGTATATAATAAGTAAAATCTACTGTATATGAATCAAATCCTTTTATCATTTTATACACTCCCTTTAAAAATAAATTGGTTTTGTGTCTTGGTCTTGGACACTCATTTTTAATGTGTATATATGTTATCAATTTGACCCAATACATTCAATAAAAAAAGTTTGCGAACTTATAAATTCAATATTTCTATTCACATAACTACTATATAATCTCTTCTCCATCACATACGGTACAATATTTTAACATGTTAATCTAGGACCCTCATACTCTAATAATCTACCTCCAAAAGGTTTTAAGACAATATCAACTATTTCTTCAACTTGCGATATACTGAAAATATTACTTTTATAAAAATTAACAATCATCTTATATAATTCCGAATTGTATTTACTTATATAATCTAACATTTTTTCAAGCTTGACACTCCACAAATTATTTAACTGGCAAAAAGCTTCCATTGTAATATTTATTATATTATTAGCTAATATATATGATTGAGGACTATCTTCAGGTAAAAACATCAAATCCTCCAGTAACTCCGATAACTTTATCCTCCAGTTCGCCACCTGTACTGATTTCAATGGTTTTGGTCCTTCTTCAATTACCATTGTAGCTAATTCTTTCAGTTGTTCTATCGTTGATTCTTTTTTATATATAAATGTTCCTGTACTGAAAGCTCTTAATACTGCAATATTTCTATCTTCCTTAATTAATTTTTCCCATTGGAAATATGGAGAAAAATATACTTCTGCTAAAACACCACATACTCTTTTCTTGTAATTCCAACTTTCATTGCAGTTTACAATTACATTCAAATCAATATCAGAATTCTCTCTGGCTTCACCTCTTTGAACAGAACCAAATAAAAGAATACCCTCTACTTCTTTAATTGATTTCAGCTCAATAGCAAGTTCGTTTAATGCCTTTTCATGTTTTTTCATCATCTTATTTGATATCATATAATCCCCCTCTTCTATCGTATATTTGTTACTATCTATTTGGTAGATAAAGTTCTCCTCCAAATACTCCGGATAATATAGCTGAACAAAAAACCGCTAATATCATTGAAGGTATAAAAATAAGTTTTTGATAATGATAATTATCAATTAGGTTGTTTTTATGATAATAGTAACGTGATTTAGGTAAAAATGGTAATTTTATAGAATACCTACTATTTATTATTTTTTTTCCTATACTATAAAACATTATCGCAAATATAGGATTTCCTAATATAAATATAGTAATTTGCATATCATTCATTTATTACACCTCTTGCTTACCTATTCTAATTTTATATTCCCTAATTCCAAGAGTATTTAGGGTATTGTTCGCAAGTATTTCATATACTTATATACTAATTTTCACATATTCTTAGCTATCTATATCTTATACGTTATATTGGTTTTTAATTCCACCTATGATATAATATTCTACACATATGTATATAATATGTTTTGATTTTACATCATACATATTGATTATGCAAGTATAAGAAGGAGAGTATCAATGAAGAAAAGTAAAAACCTATTTATATTAATCTTAATTATCATATTATTGACTAGTTGTAATTCCAATCAATCAACTTCCAATACTCCAGATAACATGACTGATGAACCTAATTCAAACAACAATGAAAATGATTCACATGAATCTACTGTACAAGAATACAAAGACAAAATATCAGAGTTAGAATCTCAATTAACTGAATTAGAAGAAGAATATGAAATACTAAAAGATCAGAATGCATGGCTATTAGATGAATCTACTAAAACAGAAGAACATATTAGAGAAGAAGGTAGTTTTGGAGAGTATATTCAAAATCTTCCTCTAAAGGAACATGCTGTACAGCCAAAATTATATACTGGCGACCGATTATATTATGAAGAACCTCAATATGTAACTGTAGTTGATATGCCACTTGACAATAAAGATTTAGAACAATCGAGTGACTCTGCCATACGATTGAATGCTGAATATTTATTTAAGGCAGAACGTTACTGATATCTCTTATCCCTTTGCCAACGGTTTTACGGCTGAATATAGTAAATGGATGGAAGGTAATAGGCTAGTTACAAAAGATAATCAATTAGAATGGGCTCAAAAAACAAATCCATCCAATACTAATGAAGACTTAAACAAATATCTAGATATCATCTATTCATATTCTAATACGGATGCGCTTAATCATTACTTAGACCCTGTTGATATAAAAGATATTCAGATTGGTGATATATTTGTAAAAAAAGATTGTATTGGAAGATGTGTAATGGTAGCTGATATGGCAATCAATGAATGAACTGATCAAAAGATAGTTTTATTAGCAATGAGCAATTATTTTACCACATCCGAAATTGGAATAATTAAAAATCTATAGCTTTCAAAAAGCTTACTACCTGATAAAAGTAGTAAGCTTTTCTTATTCATGATCTTTTGACTTCTATAAGCTATTGTTATTAAGTCTATTATCCTATAATTCACTAATAGCAAGAAACCGATAGTTAATATAACAACTATTGAGGAGAGAACATAATGCAAGAAAAAGTGAATAAAATCAAACTTTACATAGACCCTAATCAATCCAATATTGACCCACAGTGTTTACAAGAAATTATAGACTTGATTATTATAAATCCAACTCAAGCAGAAATTGAGGAAATCTTAACGGATTATAATGTGATTTATGAAAGATTAAAAAATTGAAATGAGTGAAAAAAATTATACGTAACATCAACCTAATTAAAGGAGCAGTGGTTACCCCTACTCCTTTATCATTTGCGTTTAATCGCTTAAATTTGTAACACTATTAAATATATAATCCAGCAATGCTACCCTTTCAGATATAACATTATCTTTTAATTCTTTCTCAACATCATATAGGTCTAAAATTGATTGAATTTGATTATTCATATCTACTAAATGCTGAATAACTTGTTTATTACTATTTATCTTTTCAATAGTTAAATCTATAGTTCCATTAGATTTATTAATATCATTAAAACTATCAGATAGATTTTGAGAAAAATTAAAATAAATCGTCATTACCTCTTTGTTTCTTCTCAATTCGTGATTACTCCAGTAATTAATCATATTTAAATATTCTTGGAGTTTGATAGTATATTCCAAAGAGATATAATTTATTATTTCTGATTGTTTGTAAATGGCAATATAATCTTTCAGGTCAATTGCTACCTTTTTTTCTATATTCTTAAGTTCATATATTAAATACTCATTAGCAGCAATCATTTCTATTTCTTTGTCTATGAAAAAGTTATTATAAAATTTATTAGTTTCTTTATTGGAATTGTTATGTTCGTATTTTATTCCAAGAATAAATGAAATACTAATTATTACTATTATTGATAAAATTAATAAAAATCGTTGTGATTTTTTCATGAAGAAATCACCCCTTCACATTGATTCGCCATTATTCATAAGTTTTCCCCTTATTAGTGCACCTTCACTTCACTAATTTGTGTCACAAAATATTCATCAGAAATAAGCAACTCCGCTGTTTCCCATTTCTCCTGTGCATTCCTTGCTAAATTAGCTAGCTCAACATCCACAATACATGTGTACTTCTTACCAAGTACAACATTTCCATATCTTGTATATTCTCTTAACCATTCCATATCATTACAACTCTTAACTGTATAATTCATCCTCCCTCTAATCAACGTTGAACCATTGGTATATATGCAAGTTTCATCAGTTATAAATTCAGTATGAATAATTATCTCTTTTTCTGATATCATATTAGCCCAGTAATTGATATGTTCTTCATTATCTCTTTCTATGACATCATCAGCTATCCAGCTGCCACTTTCTAAGAAAAACCATTTAAGTTTCTCACTATATTCAGTCATATCATACGTTCTATAGTCTACATTATAGAATGATTCCATATAGTCTTTCCCTATCTCTACATATTCCTTAATCTTATCTTCTCCATCATGTTCCACTAACCATACATTGTCTTTCAAAAAACCTCTTCCAAAATCGTCTTCTATATATGGATACTCTTTCAATTGCTGTATTATTTCCTCATCAGTCATTCCTTCCAAGTCTATAGCATCATTACTTACAAGTGTTATAACTACTGTATTATTATCGTTATCCCACTCCACATTAGCTCCCATTGCTTCACTTACGAATCTTACAGGAACAAATGTCCTTGAGTCTTTTAATATTGCTTGTGTATCCATATCTTGTGATTCTTCATTAATCAATATCTCTTTTTTATTAATGATTAATTTTATGACTTTAGCATCATAAGTAATGGTCACTTGTTGAAGATCGCTATCCCAATCAACTTTTCCCCCTAATGCTTCACTTATGAATCTCACAGGTACAAGAGTTCTATTATTTGCATCTATGAATGGTCGTGCATCTGGGAACTCTATTATTTCTCCCTCTACTGTTACACTCACATAAGTTTCTGCCGTTACCCCTATCATCATCATTGATGTTAAGATGATTACTACCATTATTAACATTGTAATTCTTTTCATTAATATACTCCTCGTTATTACTTATTTTTTCTAAAAAAGCAAACTTTATATACCTATTCATATAATAATTCTAGCCTAAGTATTTTACCATATATTAGTAATTATTGTATATACAATATTATACATTTGCTATAAAACAATGACATAAACTAGCAAACAGAATCTTGTCTACAGTTGATATTTCATCTAAATAAATCATTAAGATATTGTTACATTCTTAGTAATTATTATTTAATACAATTATAATTATAATTTAACATATTAACCTTATTTATGCTATATAATACTATAGTGTATCATAATAAGAAATCGTCTCATATTGACAATTACTACATTTTTAATGTATTTTTTGATTTTTATGAAGTATTATAGTTTTTAATGATTTTATGTAATAAAATGCAGAAAAAAGTTCTATTATGTTTGTGTAAATATCGTTTTTATATAATTACATCTTTCACTCAAATATGACTATATCTCAATTTTATGCATCTACATTCTTAAATGGTATTTCCATCAATTACTAGTATCGTTTATTGTAAAAAAAGATAAATTATTAAAACTTTTTGCTTTGTTTAATAGTCTTATATATGAAAGCTAAAATAGTATAAAAGTATTATGGTAAAAAAACTATTCTATGTTAGCGAGGAACAAGTATCCAATAATAATTCCAGAGAAAGGGGAAAACATGAACAATTATTCAAAAGCCACTCGTATGAACTACATTAGAAGAAAAAGACGAAAAAGAATTCGTAGAATGCTACTTCTTGTAATATTGATTAGTCTGACATTAAGCGTCAAATGTCAAGAAAGTCATTACAAAAACTCTCATGAATTAGATGCCTCAGCAAATACAAAAACAAGTACTGATCGTAATGAAAAAAAATTAGAAGAGAGCAAAGCATCAATTGAATATTTGTTTAAAGACGAAGACCAAATACCACAAAAAGAAAAACCTATTGTACCAGAAGAAAAAGAGAATAATACTACCCCGAATTCAGATGCTAATAATAATAATTCTGATTCCAGTCAAAAAATTGAAGAAACTACTACAGATGAATATGATTATACCAAACCAGTTCCGTTAAGTGAAACCGTTGAAGAAAGCTATTTTGATGACGCTGTTTTTATAGGTGATTCTCGTACAGAAGGATTCATGCTATACTCCCCTCCTTCTAAGGCTTTATCTTATACATATAAAGGACTTATGGTGGATACTGTTTTTACAAGTGAAGTAATTAAAAAAGATGGTAATAAAATTCCTGTTATGGAAGCTATTGAAGATGCCCACTTTAATAAAATATACATTATGTTAGGTATTAATGAAACTGGATGGGTATCTACTGATACTTTCATAGAGAAATATGAAAAAATTATAGATTCAATAAGAGAATCTCATCCTGATGCAGACATATACATACAATCAATTTTACCTGTAAGCCACAAAGTATCATCTAGACATAGCTACATCAAAAACTCTAAGATCAATGAATATAACTCTCGTCTTCTTGGAATGGCTAGAGATAATGGAGTATATTTTATAGATGTTGCAGAAGCAGTGACCAATGAAAATGGGTGTTTACCAAACGAAGCAGCAGCTGATGGAATTCATTTGAAGAAGCCATATTGTCAAAAATGGCTTGAATACCTGAAAACACATACTATTAAATAGAATAACTAAGGAGAAAAAGATTATGAAGAAATTTATTTGCATTATACTAACTATGACTGTTGGATTATTAACACTCGTTGGATGCGCAAGCAAAGATAAAGATATCACAATTGATATAAGTGCTTTAGCAGGAGATTTGACAAGTAAGATTGAATACCAAGATGAATTAACTAAGATTGAAGGCAGTAGCGTTGAGTCAATATATCAGATTGATTATGCAGTATCCTCTGAAGTATATGTAAGCAGTGGAGCAACAGCGGAAGAAGTTGCTGTCTTTGAATTAAAAGATAAATCAGAAGCAGATAATGCTTACAAAGCAGCTGAAGAAAGAATCAGTGCCCAAAAACAAGCTTTTGAAAGTTATGTACCAGAAGAAATGGAAAAACTCGATAATGCTGTAATTAAAAAAATCGATAAATATGTCATCGTTTGTGTTGCTAATGATAACACGGCTGAAGAAATAATAGAGACATATACTAAGTAATAGTATCTTAAACATATTACCTATAACTTCCTATCTTGCGACCGAAAATAACGGAGGTATTTTCTGATGATTTTTAGTACACCAATTTTTATATTTTTGTTTTTGCCATGTATTTTAGCAATATATTATATTAGTCCTCGTAAGTTAAAAAATACAAGCTTGTTTCTTGCAAGCTTGGTTTTTTATGCCTGGGGCGAACCAGTATATGTCAGTATTATGCTTTTTTCAACTGTTTTTGATTACATAAATGGTCTATCCATTGAAAAATTTAAATACCAAAAAAAATATAATAAGGCAAAACTTGTTTTAATTATTTCAATAGTTGGGAATCTAGCTATACTTTTTTTCTTTAAATACAGTAATTTTTTAATAAGCAACATCAATCAACTATCATCATTAAACTTGACACCATTAGACCTTAAGCTTCCTATCGGTATATCATTCTATACATTTCAAACAATGTCATATACAATAGATGTTTACAGAGGCGAAGTCAAGGCTCAGAGAAATATCATTGATTTTGGAACTTTTGTTTCATTGTTTCCACAATTAGTAGCAGGACCAATTGTAAGATACAAAACTATAGCAGAACAATTGAAACACCGAGTCAGCAATATGAATAAGTTCTCTGAAGGAGTACAACGTTTTATAATAGGTCTAGCTAAAAAAGTTATACTAGCCAACAATATCGGTATGATATGGGAACAGATATCAAGTTCTGATTTAACTATTGCTTCAGCATGGTTGGGAGCAATCTGCTTCAGTATGCAGATTTATTTTGATTTCTCTGGATATTCGGATATGGCTATCGGGCTTGGTAAAATGTTTGGTTTTGATTTATTAGAGAATTTCAATCTACCATATATCTCTAAAAGCATAACTGAATTTTGGAGAAGATGGCATATCTCTCTTGGAACTTGGTTCAAAGAGTATGTGTATATTCCCCTTGGTGGAAGTAAAGAAGGAAAGAAAAAACTAATTACGAATATGTTGATTGTCTGGGCATTGACTGGACTATGGCATGGCGCTAATTGGAATTTTGTTTTTTGGGGAATGTATTTTGGTATTCTACTAATTCTAGAAAAGTTGTTCTTTATGAAATGGCTTAAGAGATTACCTAATTTTATACAACATTTCTACACTCTCTTTTTAGTAGTTATAAGTTGGGTCATTTTTGCTATTGATGACACTTCAACGTTGAAGATATATTTGCAGACCATGTTTGGACTGTGTAATGTACCTGTAATAGATAACCAGACCCTTTACTTGTTTGGTACAAATATATTCTTGATAATCATATGTATTGGAGCATCAACTAGATTGCAAACCATAATAAATACCAAGTTAATGAGTTTCGGACATGAAGGATTAATATATACCGTTAAAAATATATGCTATATAACTGTATTCATAGTATCTATCTCCTTTTTAATAGGTACATCATATAATCCATTCTTATATTTTAGATTTTAGGGAGGGATTTTAGTGAAATCAATACATAATGCTATACTTGGAATAATTTTTATAATTATAATCTTTGGCATAATGATTGCTAATGTAATCACACCTGACAAGAAATTTTCTGAGAACGAAAATAGGTATCTTAGTACCAGCCCAAAGTTTTCAGTTGAAAAATTGTTGTCTGGAAAATATACCAAGGATATTGAAAAATACATAGATGATCAATTCATTATGCGAGAAAAATGGATTGTTGCAAAATCAAACATAGAACAATTACTTCCTAGAAAAGACATCAATGGTGTTTATCTAGGAAAAGATAACTACCTTATAGAAAAACACTTGGACAAAGATTTTAACTACACTCAATTAAATAAGAATATTGAAATCATTAATTCTTTCTCCGAAAAATACAATGACTTAAATATCAACTTAATGGTAGTCCCAACTTCTGGATTGATTATGAAAGGTAAACTACCATTAAATGCACCTCAATTTGACCAGCAGAAAGTTTTTGATGATATCAATGATACGATAACATCATGCAAATATATTAATATTACCAAAACCCTTAGCAATCATAGTAATGAATATATATATTATAAAACAGACCATCACTGGACAAGTCTTGGCGCATATTATGCATATGTTGATTATTGTAATAGTAATGGGAAAGAATATGAACCTTATGAATCCTGGAATAATGAGGATGTCACTACATCATTTAGAGGAACCCTTTATTCAAAAATCCTTTTGGATGGTATTTATGACAATATAAATATATTAAAAAGTAAGCAGCAAAATCCATACACAGTTTATTATAATTTCTCAAAAACAACTGGTGACAGTGTTTTCAACTATGATAAGCTAGATGAAAAAGACCAATATCAAGTTTTTTTTGGAGGAAATCACGCAGAATTAAAGATTATCCACGAAAAAGCGAGTAACAAGAACTTACTTGTAATCAAAGATTCCTATGCTAATTGTTTCGTTCCATTAATCATGGATCAATTTGAGAAAATATGTATGATTGATTTGAGATATTTCAATGGTGATATAGATGAGTACATAGAAGAAAATGACATCACAGACGTTTTATTTCTATACGGTATAATGAGTTTTTCTGATGATACTGTATTCAGGAAACTACAATAGTAATACAAAAGTACCTATAGGCAGACATTATGTAATTTCATATCCTATAGGTACTTTATTTTATTAGGTCTTACTTCACATTAACACTTAATCTCCTTGTTCTTGTGAATTTTGTATTACTGCTTAAAATAGTTCCTTCTACATCAACTCTGATAGTATGGTTACCTGATATATCAAGTTTCATTGGTTCATGCTCTATACCTTTTTTTGAATATTGAGCATGTACAGGATCTTGTTTACGAGCAAATACATTAACATCTTTTGAATTAACTGGTGATTCCAAAGTTGTTTTTATTATCACATTACCAATTTCATCTTTACTACTTTCCAAAGCGGTATTTATATCTAGGTAATCTCCACAATTCATATCTGTATTTGCCACTTTACAGTTAAGTGTAATACTACTATTAGGTTCAAAAGCACCCACAGTTCCTTTAAAAACATTTTGCTTCATATTTCCACACCAACATCCTGTAGTCCATTGACCTGGTTTTGGATCATGGAGATGAAATGTAACGAAACCATTTCCTATAAAAGTAGGAGGCATTACTATTTTTTGTCCATCCGGGTCTCTTAATAATATATTGATTTGATTTTCTCCTGGTGAACCTGTTGTATAAGTAACTGATTCATCAAGCCAATTTACAGCAAGACTTACATGATCAGAACCACTTGGAACATATAAAGGCAATGTTGTGAATCTATATGAATCTATTTGTTGTTTTTGATTTATCGCTGTCGTAGCTACATTTGCATCGTCCGCTATCTGATTATAAATCTCAGCAAGTTCAAATGCATCCGGGCTAAAATGGTACTGTCCATTAGTTTTTCTTGCTACTTCCTGTAAAAAGTCACATTGCCCCCTATCTCCTAGAGCAATTGTATAGATAGGAATATCTGCAGGTAATCCTATAAGGGGATTTCCTCCTTCATTCCACAACCCATCTGATAAAAGTATCATAGCTCTATTAGGGTTTCCTGCATTATTAAGCATGTCATGACCTTGAGATATAGCTTCTTTTATATTAGTCATATTAAGTGGTTGTATCTTCTTTATTTCATTTATGGCATCGTATATGGTTTTATGGTCTGATTGTATAGTTGACAGTGGATATAATACTCTACTCCTTGTAGAAAAAGCTACAACCCCAATTTGATCTGCTTCTTTCATAATTGTAATAAAAGTTGCTGCATCTGTCTTAGCAGGTTCAAGATAATTATAACTTTTCATAGTATATGATTGATCAATAAGTGACGCTATACTTACACTAGACATAAAATTCCTCCTAATTATTTAATCTTTTCTTCCCAATATTTATTTATTTCCTCTACTGCTCTAAGTGGTCCTCCATCTGCACCTCGTGTTACAAAATCCACAGCTAAAAAGTTGGGTAAGTGATGTTCCCATCCTAATTTCTCATCTTTAAAAAATCTAGGATTGAATTTACATGTATTACATCTTGCTATAAGAGTGTTAAAGCTGTTAATAGATTTATATGTACGTAACTTAGGAATATTCAAGTACCAGAGTGTTGGAAAACTATTTACTGTATATAGAGAACGATTCTTACTTAATGGAATACCAGCAGATTCATCTCTTTCATCATAATTACCCTTAAGACTATCTTCACCATATTTTGTCTCTACAGTATAATCCCATACATATGGTAGCCCATCACCTTTTTTCTCTGCAAAAACTACAAGACGTTTGTTGTTTTCAACCATCCATCCTATACTTGGCCAACCTTTTTTGAGTACCGGTTCCCATGAATGACCTGATGGTCCTGTGTTGACTTTATCTGCATAGAATATCATTTTACATACTCCTGAATCATTAAAAGCCTTATCAACTAACTTAGGATCAAATACTCTATTCTCAAATTGGATTGTTACAACTTCTGAAGGATTATTTTTTAACCAAATGCCAATTTCACGCATTGCATCTTCAAGAAACAACCAGCTGTAACTAGACCATTTAGTTCCATGATACATTACAATCTGATCTACACCATTTATCTTTTCTTTGTATATATCAAGCATCAAACCCCTAACTCCATAATCAAGCTGCTCTGTCAATGTAAGTTCTTGATTTCCAAGCCACCAACCATCTAAAAAGTAGGCAAAGGAATTATGAGACATAAGATAACAATACTGGTCATATCGTCGTGACACACATAGGTGCTTATTTAATGGAGCGAGTACTGGACTTGTAAAATTTGGTGTGGTAACAATATCCTTCCATATGATACTTCCATCATCTTTATCAAGACAGTAACAGAATCCATCACTAGCGGCAAAACATACTCGATTTCCTATGATCATAGGATCTCTTTCTACACCATTAGTAACATTATATTTCCAAGAAAATTCAAATGGGTTAGTTCCATCTTTTGATTTGAATTCAATCCCTGTATGATTAGTCATATCTTTATCCAGCATAGACGAAGGCATATCTTTTCTTATATTGAATGCATAAATATCTGCATCAATATTGTTGAATGCTACATATAATTGGTCACTGGCAATTGTATAACTTCTTACGGGATGCCCCTTGATAGAGCATTCACTTTCTACTTCTCCATCTTCTAATCTTAATACGTATAGAGAACCATTGTCACATCCTACTAAAAGATAGTTCCCATATATCTGTGGTGATGAATGGATTGGCATATCAAAAGTTTTTCTCCATCGGCATTGGTTATTTATAATATCCATAGCATAGATTGAACCTTCAACATCGCCATAGTAAGCAACATAATTAAGTACAGCCGGAACTCCTTTTACTGGATAATTCAAGTCAAAACTTGAGATTACTTTTTTTGTTACAATATCAAAAGCATAAAAACCTTTATCACTTGTTAGATAGATAATATTATCTGATAGAACATTAGAATATATTTTCATAGCCTTAGTAGATTGTAAATGTAATATATCATAAGATTCAATTTTTTTGCCTGTTTCCTTATCTATTGCAAATAGAAATCCTTTTGATGTTGAGATATATACTTTTGAATCAAATACTTCAGGCGTTGCATCTATACTACCTTCCATTGTATATTTCCATTTGACTTTTCCCGAATCTGCATAGAGTGCATATAAACAGCATGTAGTATTTCCATCACCAAAATAAACAACCTTATCTACTACAACTGGTTTTGATGTTAAAAATCCATTATCTGTTTTGAAGGTCCAATCCTCTTCTCCATTTTCTATGTTATGAGCAGTTATCGCTCCATCAGTATCTGAGAATATGGCATATTGCTTGGGTTTGTCTACATAAGGTTCGTCAAAATAAATACCTAGATTATCAATATAAGCACTGTTACTTGCCCGATATACTGGAGGTAATTCTAGGAAAATCCTAGCTTTCTCTGCTCCTGTTGGAATAGGAAAACTAGCTGATTTTTGATTTAGCCATTTATCACATTCAGTTAAATCAACTAACTGAATCAGTGCTGGTTGTCCATCAAATTCAATACCTACTACAAAATTATTACTATTTGGTATTTCATTGGCATATAAACTAAAGAATACTAGCACATTATTACAATAGGACTTAGGTATATCAAATTCAATGGTGTTTAGTCTTCCCGATGCTACTATGCTACCTGAGGTTAGTTTACAACTATAACCTGCTGAAAGAAACTTTTCACTTGACCTCTCAGCTCCATACGATCTTGACAAATCAATCCTTTTATCATCTTTTAGTAAAGTTTTAAAACTAAAGAAACGTCCAACAGTAACTTGTTCATTCTTGCGTATTTCATGACGTTCTTTCATCATATTCCTCCTTATAATTTTTATTGTATTATCACTAACTTTACAGATATAAATAATATCTTCATACTGTCAATAAAAGGGTCTTTTTTAAGTGTAGATTAGGTAGAATATTGGAATCATTGGAATTGCGATAAAAATATTGAATAATATTAATAATTAATTATATCATAATAATCCATATTTTTTAACTTTCGAACTAAATTTTAAGATTTTTTTAACTTTAATTTGTCTATATTTCAAAAAGGTACTCAACTAATAAAAAGACTGTTTTATAATAATCTTTTATATGCCATAAAAAATGTATTACAAAACAGCTTCATTCTAGAACTATCTATATGTTCTTTTGAACTATATAATCTATGAATCCTTGCTTTATTTTTTCACCTTGGTATATTCTCTCTAAGATCCTGTTTTCTTTAACCAGAATGTTCATGTCTTTGAAGTGTATATCCCCTTCATCAATTTCATAGTATGTATGTATTACTTCTCCATTGCCTTCACCTTGTAAAAATTCTCCCTCTCCAATTTCAATTCCTTTTCCATACTCACCATCATTTATTGAAAGGAAGTTGACAAAACAGATACCACCTGGTTTTAGTACTCTTTTTATTTCTGATATACCTTTTGCGATATCCTTTTTATTCAAATGAAAAATAGTATTATAGGAATAAATATAGCTGATGGAATTATCACCAAAAGGAAGTTCTCTAATATCCCCTTTAGTAATATTAAGATTGATATCATGTTCTCTTGAAAAACTTTCTGCCTTCTTAATCTGGGAATCACTATATTCAATTCCATATGTCTTGTAACCACACTCTAAAAATATGGCTAAGGGCGGATAATTTCCTCCAGCTCCACAATCCAAAACACTTTTTTCCATATCCAAGTCATTACAATGGTTCAAAAATCTGTATAACTGTGTTTGTTTACATATAAACATATAGAATCCTCCATTTTTCTGATATAATTATATTATTATTCCCTTGCTATATAATGATATATCATTAAACCATAAATTGGTAGACTATAAATAAATTTGATTTTATGGTATAATATATATGGAAAGTTTTACTCTATATGAATCTTATAAGTTAAATAATGACTAAAATTCTATTCCTTTTGCAGCTTTTCTGCCTTCATTATAATAATGTTTTCTTTCCTCACAAACTGTAACTAAATCTACAGCATCCATTAGTTTTTGTGGTGCATTTCTTCCTGTTATTACAACATTAGTTCTATCAGGTCGATTTCCTAATACATCAATACAATCTTCTACCGATAAAACATCTTCTATAGGGAATCTAGTAATAGCAAATACATTATTTATTTCATCCAAGACAACAAGGTCATATTCTCCACTGTTGATTTTTTCTTTTGCTAATATCCATGCTTCTTCAATACCTTTTTTATGTTCATCAATGTCTTTGATATTAGTGAACCCTTTACCCATTTGGTACATTTCAACGCCTAGTTTATTAAATACTTCTCGTTCACCTATCATTATATCTGGTGATTTTATAAATTGAATAATGCATACTTTCTTACCATGACCTACTGAACGGATTGCCAAGCCGAACGAAGCAGTACTTTTACCTTTTCCATTACCTGTATAACACAGTACAACACCCTTTTGATTAATGCTCATTATATTTCCTCCTTATCCTTCCATAATGATATAGTTATACCATTAGCTTTCACTTTATTTAAAATACATTCACCTTGATTAGAAGATAGATATCCACAAGGTTCACTAACACATGTAACTCCAATTGTTTTCTCTACAAAATCTGATCCGTCAAATAGATTCTGAATTTCTCTTATACTGTCAAGGGATATAATGTCCATAGGGATTTTTAGGGTTCTTGCTAATTCAATTATACCAATTTCATCTTTCTTAACTTCTACAGTTGATATTCTAGATATACGGTTAATATTAATATCTTTTTTATGAAGTAGTGGCATCAATTCCTTAGTAATCTCATCTCTTGTTTTACCTCTTTTACACCCTATGCCAAGTATAATGTCTTTTTTATGAAGATACGCTATTGGAATGTTTACCAGAATCTTATTGGAATCTATAACTATCAGACCTTTTATATTATACTTGTCTATACTTTGAATGATCTTATCATTGTGTATTGTTATAAATTGATTTGGTAAATCCATATTAATATCTCTGTTACTGATTATACCGATATTATCTCCATTAACAATATGAGATGTTACAATCTTGGCATCTTCAAAATCGTCAATATAACAATTTAATTTCATAGCTAATATATCAACAGCCATGGTATTATTGACGTCAGAAGCTGTTGTTATTACAGGATGAGCTTGTAAAAACTCCGCAAGTTTTCTAGTATATTCATTAGCACCTCCAAGATGCCCTGATAGAAGGCTGATAACATAATCCCCTTGTTCATCTATAACAATAACCCCTGGGTCTATGGATTTGTGTTTTATGTACGGTGCTATTAGTCTAACTACTATACCTGTTGCCATGATGAATACTAACATATCATAGTCATCCATCAATTGTTTGATATTATTTCTTAGTGGTAATTCAATGAGTTTCACATAGTCATACTGGCTTTTTCTATGGGTAAAAACATCTATCTGTGAATTATATTTCCTTAACTTCTCTGCAAGTTGTAAACCACCATGAGTAAGTGTTATTAATGCAACCTTCAATATATTACCACCTTTCTTATAAAGAATCATCAGTTACTATATCTATTATCAGGAATTATTATAATTACTTCAGTTTATTTATTTCCATAGGCTTTTTCTTTAATATATTCAATCATGTCATCCGTAACAGAAAATACTTTTGGATAATCTATTTTAGGTCTACCTATGACAATTACTTTTACATTGCATTCATCTGCCGCTTGGAGTTTTTCTTGTATCATGCCCCTACTGCCGCTTTCTTTTGTCACCATTATTTTGCAATCAATACTATTCATTATTGCTACATTCAGTTCTTTTGAAAAAGGTCCTTTCATAGCAATAATCTGGTCAGGCAATACATAAAGTCTTTCTAATCTTTCTAAATTACCAGATTGTGGTAACACTCTTATATATGCTCTGTATTTATCTTTAATCTCGTGTAAGATATGTTCAATATCTTTACTTCCAGTAGTTATCAATGCATTGCCTTGTAATCCATCAATAATCTTTCCTGCTTCTTCGTAAGAATAGCAATAAATATATTTTTCTTCATCTTTTTCTATTAAAGGTCGCTCATAGCGAATATATTCAATATTTATATCTTTACATGTTTTTATTGCATTCTCTGATACTTGTTTAGCATATGGGTGAGTTGCATCAATAACCATCCTTATACCTCTATCCATACAGTATTTACTTAATTTAACATCATCCATTTTACCATGGATAATAGTACCATCAAATCTTTTACTTGCAACTTCTTTTCCGTATTCAGTAGCCGTACTTAAAATTAGATTATCTGAAAATCTCATAATCATATTTGCAATCATAATACTATCACTTGTTCCACCTAAGATCAGAATCATATATTATACCCTCTTGATGTAACCATAAATTCGTTTATCCATTTTGTCTGCTTATTACCGATGATAATAGTACAGAACATATCTACTTCTTTTGTATTAATATGGGCTAAATCAGTTCTAGTAATCTCTTGTTCTTCTCTATAAGCCATTCTTACAATACCAACTGGGGTATTATCGTCTCTCTCTTTTCTTATAATACTTAATGCTTCATCTAGATACTCTTGTCTCTTGGAACTTCTAGGATTATATAGTGCTATGACAAAATCTGCTTTTGATGCTAGCTCAACCCTTTTTAATATTTTTTCATAAGGTGTCATGTAATCACTAAGACTTATTGTACAAAAATCTTCTACAATAGGCGCTCCCAGTAATGCTCCACAAGATATAGCCGCTGTCACACCAGATACTACTTCCACATCTATATCATTTTCCAGTCTTTTAATATGTACAAGCTCTATTAATAATCCAGCCATACCGTATAATCCACCATCACCACTACAAACTATACCTACGGTCTTACCTTGCACCGCCTCTTCTATAGCCATTTCACAACGGTCAATTTCTTTACCCATACCTTTGCTTATGACTTTTTTATCATCTAACAGATCTTTTACTTGTTCTACATATACTTTATATCCTGCAATAACATCACAGGACTTAATAACTTCTACTGCCTTTACTGTCATATTCTCTAATTGTCCCGGTCCAATACCAATAACAAAAATCTGCCCTTTCATCTTATCTCTCCTCACTACTGGTTGCTGATCTATACATATGACTAAAACCTTTATCGTATAGCTTTGATAGTGAATATTTATCTGACATAAAATCACCAATTAGAATCTGAGCAAATCTAGTAATAGATGCTTCTTCAACCTTCTTCTCAATATCTTCAAGAGTTCCTCTAACTATTTTTTCATCATCCCAAGTAGCTTTATAGACTACTGCAACAGGAGTTTTTGCATCATAACTCTTTCTTAATTTCCCTATTACTTCACCAATTGATTGAACTGATAAAAATATAGCCATTGAAGCCCTATGCTTAGCCAACTCTTCCAACTGTCCACCTTCACCATGACCCGTTCTGCCTGGTAATCTAGTGATAATAATCGTCTGGGAAACATCTGGCAATGTGAATTCCTCTTTTAATCTAGAAGCCGCAGCCACAAAAGAACTAACCCCTGGTATCACATCAAACTCAATCTTATGTTCAATCAATCTATCCATCTGCTCTCTAATAGCTCCATATATGGATGGGTCACCTGTATGCAGTCTAACAACCTTCTTATTGTCCTTTTCCATCTCTACCATTACTTGGATAACCTCATCCAAATCCATCTTGGCACTATTATGAATAATAACGTCTTCCTTACAATAAGTATCAATCAACTTAGGATTCACCAAAGAGCCTGCATATATAACACAATCAGCCTCTTGTAAAGCCTTCATCCCCTTAACCGTAATTAACTCAACATCTCCTGGTCCTGCTCCTACGAATAAAATCATAATGCATACTCCTTTATTTTTATTTATTTAATTTATTCTTCTTATTTATATTACTAATATTTGCAGTATCCGAGTAGGTGAGTATATATATACTCACCTACGGCAACTTAGCCGAAATAACATAAATCGGATTATTAGCTTTCATCATCCATCCACCTAATCGATGCCCTTTTGCCACCTGAACCAATGCAACATCAATATCTATAAATCTATCCTCTAAAGCTCTAAGAATCTTATATGTACTATCTAACAATATAGTATTAGCAACAAAAGTTCCACCTGACTTAAGATGGTCCAGAACAAAATCAATAATATCATCAATCTTCCTGCTCCCACCTCCTAGAAAAATACTGTCATAATATTTCCTAGGTATATCCTTTGGTGCTGATCCTTCAACTATCTGGGCATTCTCAAGTCCAAATTTCTTAACATTCTTCTCTGTCAACTTGACAGCTTCTGTTTTTTGATCAATAGCAGTAACTTCACCTTCACTACATATCAAACCACACTCAACAGTTATACTGCCTGTACCACAACCAATATCCAGAACATGAGATGTAGAATTAAGTCTGAGCTTTGATACAGTTATGGCTCTTACCTCTGATTTTGTCATTGGTACTTTATCTCTAATGAATTCTTCATCTGGAATACCAAACATATACTTTTTATTATTCTTCATTTTCAATCACCACCACACTCAACACTGAAAATTCCTGTTTCATAATATTCTCTGGAATATCAATAGTAATCTTTTCATCATCATATGAAAGATTCTCTCCCACAATCATTGTAACATTTCTAACTCCTGCATCTATTAATTGTCCAGCAATACAACTTGGAGAATTTTTCTTGTCAGTTAACAAAAATATACCTTTCCTATCTTTTAGAATATTCATCCATTTGATTTCTCTTCCATGCAAACTATATAATCCATAGTCCTTATAACTCTTTCCTATTCTGCTAAATAGATATTGATAAGAACTTATTCCTGGTATTACATTAATATATTCCTTACCTATCTTATTCTGTAGATAATCTAACAAACTGTAGAATCCTGTATCACCTGAAACAATGACAGCTATCTTTTTCTTATTCTTGTTATCTATTATATAATCACACATACCTTGAAGATTAGAATTATATGTATATACTTCTTTATTATAGGAAGCAAAAATCTCTAGATTTCTCTTTCCTCCAACTATTACATCACATTGTTCAATGCTTCTATAAGCTATGGGAAGAATATAATCTCTATTCCCAGGACCAATACCAACCACATCTATTTTATTCATGCTTAATCTCTCCTATAATAGATTGAACTTTATCACTTATCGCTAATAGCTCCGTCATGTTAAAATATAGTATACCTATATCTAAATTATCATAAATATACCCTTCACAATTAGTAGCTGCTTTGTTAGCTAATACTGTAAAAACTTCTTCCATACCTGTCTTCTTAATAATCTTAGCCGCTTCATCAGTAGTTGTACAATTCATTATACTTATTAGACCTTCTTGCTTCATCCCCATAATACCTAAGTAGGCAGCCAATATTTCCAATCTTGTAGAACTGACTCTATTGTGAGTATAATATATACCCCCAGCTGGTTTAATTAATTTTCCAATATGACCTGCAATTAATATTTTTCCAAAACCTAGCTGTGCACATTTCTCTAGTGCAAAACCTAGATAATTACTCATCTTGACGATAGAGATGTTTTTTATACCTGAGTACTTGATAAATAGTTTCTCTCCAATATTACCTGGAACTAATATTACATATTTATTGTTTTTCTTGTGAGCTATCTTCAATTCAAGGGCTATGGTCTCTTTTAAAGCATCTTCTGACATAGGTTCTACTATACCTGTTGTTCCAAGTACAGATAAGCCTCCAATAATTCCTAATTTGGGATTGAATGTTTTCTTAGCTAATTCTTCTCCCTTAGGAATACTGATAATAACATCAACTCCAATATTTTCTTCAAAAATAGAACCTATTGATTCTCTTATCATTCTAAGAGGTGTAGGATTAATTGCATAGTGATTAACTGGTATCTGTAAACCTTCTTTGGTAACTCTGCCGACTCCCTTACCTCCAGTTATATTGATCTTATCATCTTCCCTTAAAATTACTTCTGCGAATACTTCAACACCATTAGTGATGTCTGGATCATCACCAGAATCTTTTATTATACAGCATGATGCTTTTTTATCATCATATTCGCATCTATGTACATCAAGATTTAATTCCCATCCTTTTGGTGTATCAATCTTAACTGATTTTACGAAAGTTTGATTTTTAAGCATATAAGCAGCCGCTTTCGTTGCAGCTGCAGCACAAGAACCTGTTGTATAGCCTGTCCTTAATTTTTTGCACCCTTTGTAAACATATCTACTGTTTGACAACTTTTTTCACCGCTTCTCTTAATACAGCGTTAATTATTGCTACTACAATAGTACTTCCACCTTTTCTTCCTTTTGTTATTATAGATGGAATATCTTCATCCCATAGAGCATCTTTAGATTCGGCTGCTCCAACAAATCCTACCGGCACACCAATTACTGCTTTTACCGTATCAACTTTATTTTTATTATTTTGATCTATAAGACGAAATAATGCAGTTGGAGCATTACCTACAGCAAATACTTTATCTCCTGGTATCTTAAGCGCTAAGTCAACTGCTGCCATTGACCGTGTGATACCTTGTTCTTTTGAAATCTTATAAGCTTCTTCTGAACCTACTAGACATTCTATTTTTATACCTAATTGCTCTGTAAGCTTTTTGCTGATACCCGCTTTTATCATCTGTGTATCAGTAATGATTGTACACCCTTTTTCAAAAGCGTCTAATATAATATTTTCTACTTGTTCTTTGAATAATAATATATCTTCATAAATGAAATCTGTAGTAGTATGAATAACTCTTTGCATAATACTCAATCTTAATGGTGCAAGATCTGTATTTTTCATACTCTCATATATGATCCTAAAACTTTCTTCTTCTATTTTTCTTGGATTAGCTATGAAATCATGCATTACTTATCTCCTTTTGTCTTTTATTGTTAACGCTGTCTTAAGAAATTTTTCTGGTATATTAAGTTCAGCTGGGAAATAGATATGTGGATACATCCCATATACGTTTTTATATAACTTCCCACACTGCCATGTTTTATCTCTTTTTGATCCTGTTATATATGTAGGTTCCTTAGTTCTATCTACTATTGACCTGTGAAATTCATGTGCTCTGAATACTGTATTCTCATTGAATATAGGAGTATCCTTATCTGCTTTTACCGAAACATACCCAAAATTCTGGAGTCTTTTTTTCATATATGCTCCACCCTTATATATTCCAACCATTTCATATGTTTCATTTTCCAGATTGGTAATAGTCTCATGAAGATACATATACCCTCCGCACTCTGCATATATAGGAATATCTTCATCGGCTTTTTTCCTAATATCTTCCATCAGACTAGTATTATTTGACAGTTCCTTGGCAAATACTTCAGGGTAACCACCTGCTAGATATATCCCATCACATTTATCAGGTAATGATTTATCTCGTAGAGGACTAAAGTAATGAATATGAGCTCCTAATTCTATTAATATTTCTATATTTTCATTGTAATGAAATGAGAATGCTTTATCTTTTGCTACAGCAATATGTACATCAAATTGATTATTGGTTTTAACTCTATCAGGCTCTTCTAATGGTTCTGCATTCCCAGCTATCTCAATCAACTTATCAATATCTACAGTATCAGTGATAGTATCTGCGAGTTTATGAATCTTTGCATTCATATCCCTTATTTCACTACTTTGAATAAGTCCTAGATGTCTGCTTTCCAGTTTCACTTCATCTAGTTTTGGTAGATATCCTATTACTGGAACATCCGTATTGATTTCAATAGTTTCTTTTAATATTTCATAATGTCTTTCTGACATGGGAAGATTAATTATTACGCCTTTTATCGAGATATCTCTAAAAGTTTTCATTCCATGAACTATTGCCGCAGCACTGGTTGACATTCCCTTTACATTCATCACCAATATAACAGGGGATTTCAGTATCTTGGATATATGCGCTGTACTACCAATCATAGGCTCACTGCCATAACCATCATATAATCCCATGACACCTTCAATGATACTTATGTCTGCATCTTGATTATATTTATCAAATAGATATCTGTTCATCTGGTCTTTCAAAAGCCATCCATCTATGTTAATACTGGGTCTACCAGTTACACTTTCATGGAATCCCGTGTCTATGTAATCAGGTCCTACTTTATATGGTTGTACTTTTAATCCTCTTTTACATAATGCGGCCATTAACGCTATTGTAAGAGTCGTTTTACCCGTTCCGCTATTTGGAGCTGATATAATTAATCTAGGTTTTTCCGTCATCATTGATTATTCACTGCTTCCTTTAGGTGATTAAGATAAATTTTTCTAATTGCTTGGTTACCACCTAATCCTTTAGTTATTGTTCTAACTTCTATATCATTAGCAATTAGTACATTTTTCCATGAATCTTCTTCGTCTCCTGCCATATCATTGTGGGCATGATCTCCTGCAACTACCAAAAATGGCATAAGAACTGCTTTACTGTATTTTCCTTTTTTCAATCTCTTGATAATTGATTCAATTCCATCTTCTATAGTTCCTATCAATATTGGTAACTGTTCATTTTCTAGAAGATATTGTAAATAATAATAGCTTGTATTAGCATAATGTTCAGTACCATGCCCTAGCAATACAACAGCTTCATTAGTATCTACACTAGGGATATAAGTTTTCAATGCTTCTATAACTTCTTTATAATCATTTTTATGATATAGCAAAGGGCATGAAAGAGTAATATGTACATTTTTATTATGATTCATTATATTAACTATTGTTTTTATCTTATCATACTCAAAACCTGGTATTATATGGGTTGGTTGTACAATGATGTGTTCAAAACCTTCTTCAATCAATCGTTTTAATGCTTCCTTTGGTGTATCTATTAATATATTTTTTTCTTTTAACTTTCTTATTATTATGTTAGATGTAAATGCACGTACTACCTTATAATCAGTGTATGTAGTCTCTATCAATTTTTCTATAGGTTCTATCTGTTCTCTTCTTGCACTTTCATAACTACTTCCAAAACTTACAACTAATATCGCTTTTTTCTTTTCCATAATAACTGCCTCCTTATATATAATAAAAAACTCTTACCTACAACGAGATAAGAGTATGATATACATTATTTATTAATGAATAATAAATAGTTACACCCTCTGTCCCTCGCAAAGTTTTTACGCAAAATAATACGTAAGTGTATTAGGATTAAAATAGGTACTCTGACTATAATAACTTCCTTAATATAAAAGGAAATTATTTACACAGTGGCGTGACCGTTCAGGATTCTAACCTGATTCCCTTTGAGAATTAATAAGAATTATCCTCAAACATATATATTTCTATTTAATCGTTAATTAATTTAATCTTATAATAAATCATATAAAGCCCTATGTCAATGAAACATTAATAATGTAATGCTATCCATATCACATTGACATTACCATAAAACTATGATACTATTTCTTTAAAATTTAATAGTTCTTTGAAGGTGCTTTTATAATGTTAAACCAACAAAATTTACCATTATAAGATAATAGGGAATGAGGTGTGAATCCTCTACAGCCCCCGCTACTGTAAGTAGGGATGAAATCTTAGATATATCACTGGGAAACTGGGAAGATTAAGAGAGTAAATTGAACTACGAGTCAGGAAACCTGCCTTTAATAATCCATGTAACTAACTTCGGGTGAGAAGATACGATTACATTAATTAATTAATAATTTTACATATGATAAACTTATTTAATTTGTTAATATAACTTACAACGATTAGTTGTAGGTTTTTTTATTTATATCACTCCTTAAAAGACTATTAGATTAAAATTCAATGATACCTTAATAAAAGAATTTCTAGGAGGACTTTAATAATGAAAAACATGAAACGTATCGCCATTTTATTAATCTTTATTTTGACCGTTACTTCATTTAGTGGATGTTCTAAACAGCAGGATTCATCAAAAACTACTGTTACTCCAGATAACACTGAGAAAACTACTGATGAAGATAAAGATGTTGAAAAAGATACAGCTACATCTAGTGATGATTCAGAAAAAGATTCTGCAACTGAAGATTCACAGGCATTACCCGAATTCATAGTCGAAGATACTGATACAACTATTACATATTTGAACCCATTAGGTGATGAACAAACAATTACTAAGAATCCAAAAAAAGTTGTTGTTCTTATGAATTCTATTCTAGATATCTGGTATCTAGCAGGTGGAGAAGCCATTGCTAGAGTAAGTGGTAAAACTAATGTTCCAGAAGCTGCTAAGGATATTGAACAAGTGGGAAAAGTAAACGCACCTAGTGTTGAAAAAATATTATCTCTAGAACCTGACTTAGTTATCTTAAGCTCAACTAGAAGCCAACACGTAGAAATGGAAGATATACTAAAAAGCAATAACATAGAATATGCATATGTTGATGTTAGTAATAATCCTTACAGTAGATTTAATGATACATTAAGATTATTTACAAAGATTACTGGTAGAGATGATATTTATGATTCAGAAGTAAAAGCTCTACAGGAAAATGTAAATAAAATCTGTGAAAAAGCAAAAAAAGAAGAACAGCCTAATGTATTTATTTTATTTGGTTCTTCAAAATATGTAAAAGCAGAACTTTCTACAGGTCTAGTAGGAAATATGTTAGAAATGCTTGGAGCTAACAATATTATTACTGATTCACCAGTTGAAAATAGTTCAAAAGTAGATTTTAGTTTGGAAAAAATCCTTGAAAAAGACCCTGATGTAATATTAGTTGTTCCTATGGGGGATCTTGAAAAAGTTAAGACTCGTATAAAAGATGACTTAGAATCAAATGAAGCATGGGCTACACTTACAGCAATAAAAGAAGGTAATGTACATTATCTTCCACCAGAATTATTCCATTACAAACCAAATGCAAAATATCCTGAAGCATTTGAATATTTAGCTAAAATATTATATCCTCAGGTATTTAAATAATGAACGAATTAAAAAACAGACATTCTTATAAGATTACCATACTAATCATTTTGCTAATTGTTACTTTCATATCATTTCTTTTTAGTATTAGTTTAGGTGCTTTTAAGATATCAGTTCCAGAAATATTAAAAGCTATATTTATTGATGAAACAGGAGTCAATAGAAATATTATATGGAAAGTAAGAGTTCCAAGGTCACTTGTAGCTGGAACTGTTGGTATATGTTTGTCTTTGGCTGGAGGCATGTTACAGGGGGTAATGAGAAACCCCCTAGCTTCACCTAATACTATTGGTGTTTCTTCTGGAGCGGGATTAGGTGCTGTTTTCATCCTAGTTGTCTTTCCTGATTATGATTATCTTGTTACACCAATTGCTTTTGCTTTTGCATTATTTACTACTATGTTAATATACATACTTTCTTGGAAGAATGGTATTAAGCCACTTAGAATGATATTAGCAGGTATTGCTGTATCATCATTTTTAGGAGCTTGGATTAATACAATCCTAATCTTCTATCCTGACAGAGTGCAAAATGCATTAGGTTTTATGGTAGGTAGTTTAGCCGCTAAGACTTGGAAAGATTTCTATGCATTATGGCCTTATGCACTATTTGGATTAATTGTAGCTTTCTTATTATCTAAGAAATTGAATATATTAATGCTTGGTGACGAAATAGCCACAGGACTAGGACTGAAAATTGAGAGAGTAAGAAAAATTTTTATTGCTTTAGCTTCACTACTAGCAGCCAGCTCAGCAAGTAATGTTGGATTGTTAGGATTTGTTGGATTGATTGTACCTCATATAACAAGACTTATAATCGGTTCTGACTATAGATATCTATTTCCTGCAAGTGCTTTACTGGGAGCATCTTTGATGATGTTTTGTGATACAATCGCAAGAATAGTTATGGACCCTGTAGAAATACCTGTAGGTATTGTTATGTCAATGCTTGGCGCACCATTTTTTATATTCCTATTGAGAGGCGGCTTGAAAAATCGTGTTAAGAACTAATTCAGTGACAATTAATTATGGCAAAAACAATATAATCGATAACCTTTCCTTGAACATAAAAAAAGGTTCCATAAATACCTTGATAGGTACAAATGGTTGCGGCAAATCAACCCTATTAAAAGCATTATCAAGAAATCTAAAACCTAAATATGGTGATGTATACCTTAATGGGAATTCAATTTTTCAGATGGATACTAAGTTATTAGCAAAAGAAATGTCCATATTACCTCAATCTCCTACTGCACCTGATGATTTTACAGTCTTTGACCTAGTTAGTTATGGAAGATATCCACATCTTGATTGGACTGCCAAACTTCATAAAGAAGACATTGATATTATTAACTGGGCAATAGAGCTGACTAAAATGGAACATCTAAAAGATAGACAAGTTACCACTCTATCTGGTGGAGAACGTCAAAGGGCATGGATTGCTATGGCACTATGTCAAAAACCCAATATTCTTCTATTGGATGAACCCACAACATATCTTGATATCAGTCATCAATTTGAAGTATTGGAATTGGTTAGAAAGCTTAATCATACAATGAAGTTAACTATTGTCATGGTTCTACATGACCTGAATCAAGCTGCTAGATATTCTGATAAAATAATTGTCATCAAGGATGGAGACATATATAAGCAAGGTGATCCTAAGAGTATAATTACTAAGGAAATCTTACATGATGTTTTTAACCTTGATGTTAGAATATTAATGGATGATTATAATGATTGCCCATTCTTCATTCCTATGATGAATACTAATAAATATAAGAAAAATCCTCTTAAAAATATATCTGGTTAAAGCAGAAGGGGCTGTACTCTAGCCATACAAAATCACTCTTCCTAAAGCCTATAATATTTTTATACGGCAGTCCCTTCTTGCTTAATAGATATATTAACATATTACATCACTTTTATCTCAAAATCAGCATAACTCTCAATACCATGTTCTTCTATATCTAATCCTATGTTCTCTTCTCTTTTATTTACTCTTAATCCTATAGTCAAATCAACTGCTTTGAAGATGATAAATGCTATTGCTATTACCCAAGCTGCTACGGTGATTACTCCTAATGCCTGAACACCTAATTGTCTAAAACCTCCACCATAGAATAGACCTAATCCTACTTCTGCATCTGCTGAGAATAAACCAACACAGATAGTTCCCAATGCTCCAGATATTCCATGTACACCAATAGCTCCAACTGGATCATCTATTTTCAATATTTTATCAATAAATTCTATACCAAATATTATGGTCACACCTGAAATAATACCTATCATGACAGCTCCCACAGGAGTAACCACTGCACATCCAGCAGTAATTGCAACAAGTCCTGCTAATGCACCATTTAAGGTCATTGAAACATCTGGCTTTTTGTATCTAACCCATGTAACTATCATTGTAACAATAGCAGAAATTGCCGCTGCTAAGTTTGTTGTAACGAATATTTTTGATATTGATGCTATATCTGCTCCAGACGAAGCTGCCAACTGAGAACCTGGGTTAAAACCAAACCATCCAAACCAAAGTATGAATACCCCTAATGCCCCTAGTGTCAAACTATGTCCTGGTATAGCTTTTGATTTTCCATCTTTTGTATACTTCCCTATACGTGGTCCAAGAATAGAAGCTCCTACTAAGGCACACCATCCTCCAACTGAGTGAACAACAGTTGAACCTGCAAAATCGTGGAAGCCAAGTTGACTCAACCATCCTCCACCCCATATCCAATGTCCAGCTACTGGATATATTATTACTGATATGAAGAAACTATATATCAAGTAGGATATAAACTTGGTTCTTTCTGCCATTGCGCCTGATACTATGGTAGCCGCAGTAGCACAAAAAACTGTTTGAAATATAAGCGCTGTATAATCAGTATTATTAAGAAATAGTAAATCAGGAGTTCCAATTAATCCTCCTATCGATTTTCCGTACATCAATCCATATCCAATTACCCAAAACATTATTGAACCAATTGCAAAGTCCATTAAATTCTTCATTATTATGTTTCCCGCATTTTTAGCTCTTGTAAAACCTGTTTCAACCATTGCAAATCCTGCTTGCATAAAAAATACTAATGTTGTAGCTATTAAAATCCACATGTTATCTAATATAAACTTGATTTCTTCCATAATAATTTCACTCCTATTTTTTTATATTAACTTTATAAAGCTTCTACACCTTCTTCTCCAGTACGAACCTTGATTACATTTTCTACTGGATATATAAAGATCTTACCGTCTCCTATTTCACCTGTTCTAAGTACCTCTTGCGCTGTTTCAACAACTACTTCTACTGGAACTTCGCAAACCACTACTTCTATTTTTGATTTTGGTAGTAAATCAATGCTATATTCATTTCCTCTATAATATTTTGTTTTACCTTTTTGCTGCCCACATCCTAATACATGTGAAAATGTCATACCCGTAATACCTATTTCATTGAATGCTTCTTTTAATTCCTCTACTTTACTCGGGCGAGTAATAATATCGATTTTGGTTATTTTACTCATTATTAACCTCCTTCTTTTAGTAGAACATAGGTTACGCTAATCTTTTTTAAAACACGAAAAAAGCCTACATACTCTTGATAGAGTATATAGACCACATTGTCTACAAAATAAAATACATCATTGTATTTAATAGGTGTTTATTAATAAAAGATTATCATGTAACTTCTGTTCAATATTTATATATTCATTATATACGAATTTGAAAATATGTCAACACATTTTTATGGATTTATGCAACTTTTTATTTAGTGTCCTTCATTTAATTTATTTATATGTATGTATTTATCGTTATTATAGTTCCCATAAATATATTTTTATAGTTTTTATGGTTTTCATCACTGCCGCTCATTCATTTAACATAATATTATGTTAAATTCTTGTCCCGTTATGTATTCTTTGATAGTTAGTTAAATACATCTTATTAAATCAACTACACTTTCTTTATCCATGCGTTTCAAACTCATTTTAATTATCAGCCTAATAATAATATAGTATACAGGGATTATTATTAAACACCAATAAGGAAATTCAAATATAAATTCACTATTTTCAGGAATGCTTACAAAATTATCAAAAGACAATTTTGTTATAAAATATCCTGCTGGAATACTTATTATAGTAATAAAAGATATTAATATATTACCTTCAAAAACAAGATATTTATTAAATTGTTTCTTAGTCATTCCAATAGCTCTTAACATACCGAATTCCCTTTTCCTATTTACGATAGATGTATACATGATATTAACTAACATACATAAACTTATCATAGCTATCATACCAATAAATGCGTTAATCATTACAAAAGCATTTGCTTTATTTTGATATAATTTTCTTAATTCCTTATCAACATAAGTTATGTAAACCTCTTCGTCATATTGAAATTTTTCTACTATTTTATGCTTAACCTTATCATATCTATTCTCTTCAATATTCAAGCCAACTCGAGAATAATCCAATTCTTCTTCAGTAAAGTTACTATCAACAAACTGTTTACTAACTAACAATGGTGGAGTAATGTATTTAGTGTAATGATATAAACTTATTTCTCCTACTACTTTAATCTCTTGATTATTGATAATAAAAGTATCTCCTATACCATAATCATATTCATCGAATACATCAAAAACAATACACCAATTTTTCATAGTCTTCAATTCTTCAAGAGTATATGGTGTCTTCATAAACTTATATCTACATTCCAACATATTATCATTGTAACTATATAGATTAATATCCGCATCCTCATTATTATTTTTATATTTCTGTAATTCCTCAATTTTTTCTGTATAATTCTTATCAATTTCTATTTCTTCAACAGGCGTCTTAGCAATTCCTTTAACTTCTATATTCTTACTTTCTATACCTTCAATTCCATCAATATATAACATATCATCATAATCTATGCCTGATATTTGTATATCTCCTACCAAACCTCTTGTTACCATAAGGTCTGAATAAGCATAAGAAAAGAAATGAGTAAAATATAAAAACAGAACAACATTAATACTGATAGTTAGAACTGACAAGACTGTTTTAAAACGATTGTTATTAAGATTGACATAAGCTAGTTTTAAAGCAGGTTCCTTAAATTTTCTTTTTTTCATTTTGATTCTTTTTATCTTTATCTTATCAATAAAATGAATCGAATCAACTATTGACATCTTTTTAACTTTCCTACTAGGTAGTTTCAATGCTAACCAAACCCCCACTGCTTCTAGCAGTAATGTAATTACTAATAGACTTAAGTATAGATTATCCCTAAAAGCTATTGAAACATATGTTTTAATATATTCAATAAAAGTAAGTTTGTCTTCATAAGAGCTTTTATATTGACTGTTAAGACTAAAACTATTAAATAAGGTACCTATGACAATACCAATGAATGCACCATTTATATAATAATAAATCCCCTCTTTTGTGAATAACTTTCGTAATTGTTTGTTAGTCATACCAACAGCTTTTAATAACCCTATTGTATTGACCCTTTCAATTAATGCATAAGAAAAAATATTACTTATGGTAATAATGCTTAGTATAACAACCAATAAAACAACTAAGATATATTCAATTGAATTTTGCATACCATATCTATACCTTACATTTTCTTTATCTATACCTGATGTTTTAGCGATTTCATTAAATAGAGTAGTTTTATCAAATGTTTTCTTTACAGAAGCAAATATAACACTAGCTACTTCATCCTGATTTACATTATCTATATATTCTTTACTTATAAAACCTGTATTTTTATTTTTGTCATAGACTCTGTCATTCACTATTCCCGTTAAAATGAATTCTTTTGATTCTACTGATTTATCATTATTTATTAGATTAAGAGTAATGTGGTCTCCTATGATAAAGTCTTGCCCTTCTATAACACTTCTTGTTAGTGCTATTTCATTTTCTCTGTTAGGATATGCCCCTTCTTCGATCTTATAATCAAACCTATCCATATACTCTGCATCAGCATTTTCCAAATAAAATCTTCTATTATTGAAATCAGCTATTTTAGTCAATACTGTTTTCAACGAATAATTAATTACATTTTCATTATCCTTGACTTCGTCTATTTGTCTCTGGGTCACATTAGTAAAATATCCGTCATATGTAGCCATCTTCTCTTCATAATGCATGGTATTCCTTATAATACGTCCAACATATAAATTACCGATTGATAATACTAGAATAGTCGATAATACTATAGACCATATAACTAATCTTCTCCGTAGTTTTGATGATGATAAATATGCTTTTGATAATTTTTTAATGCATCTCATATTATCACCTTCTCTCCTCTACGATTTTTCCATCCTTTAGTTTGACTATTCTATCAGCTTCTTGATCTATTTTTTCATCATGTGTTATTAATAGTAATGTCTGATTATATAACTTTACTGTTTTTTTGAGTAAATGCAACACTTCTTCACTATTTTCTGAATCAAGATTCCCTGTAGGTTCATCAGCCAAGATGATAGACGGATTGGATGCTAGTGCTCTTGCTATTGCTACCCTCTGCTTTTGACCTCCTGACAAAGCATTGGGCAGATGTTCCCTACGGTCATATATTTTCAGTGTTTTCATTAAATCGGTTATGTATTTTTCATCAACTTCTCTACCATCTAATTCGATTGGTAATATAATATTGTCCCATGCGTTAATAATAGGTATAAGATTATAACTCTGAAAAACGAATCCTATTTTTCTTCTTCGAAAAATAGTCCTCTTGGTTTCATTCAAATTAAATATATCTGTGTTATCAATTAGAACTTTACCTTCTGTAGGCTGTTCAAGACCTCCTATAAGATTAAGAAGCGTTGTTTTACCTGAACCAGACGCACCAACTATTGCAACAAATTCCCCTTTATCAACAACTAGATTGATGTCATCAACAGCTTTTACTGTATATTCTTTTCCGGTAAAATATTTTTTCAGTTGTTTTGTTTTAAGCATTTAAAAAAATACCTCCTATTTTCTTTTTAGTTTTACTGTTAAAAGTATTTTTACTTAGATTTTATTATACAGTGGTATTCTGTCAGTTCACTTACAAGTATTATGACAAAACTGTCATATTAATCATTGTAGAATATTAACTCAAATGTAGTTCCACTACCTATCTTGGAATAAACTTTTATGCTACCATCTTGGCTCTTCATTATTTCTTTTGCTAGATATAATCCCACGCCAATACCTTCATCCAACCCAGTTTTATTACATTTATAGAATCGGTCAAATATAAAAGGTATATCTTCTTCATTAATCCCTCTGCCTGTATCTGTTATTCTTATTTTATTACTCATTACCGTATTCACACATTCAATAGTAATAGTTCCATTCATATCAGTATATTTCACAGCATTGTCCAGAATATTAACTATGGCTTCTTTTGTCCATTTTGAATCATAATAAAAATATTTATTACTATTTTTTCTCATACTGATTTCAATATTTTTCTGTCTTGCTGATATATATATTGAATTGACAGCATGTGTAATTGTTTTGTTAATATCGTTTTCTTTTATGTCCAATTGGATTAGACCTGTTTCTAATTTGGATATTTCCGTTAGAGAACTAACGAACCATTGAACTCTATTTATCTCGTCATTCATTTTAGATATTATATTGTATTTTTCTGTATCTTCAATGTTATCCTTATCTAGAAGTGAATTAAATAATTTTATGGCAGCAACAGGAGTTTTCAATTGATGGGTAATCTCTGTTACCAACATATTTAATTTCTTTTTTTCATCTATCAGATTTTCATTATTATTGTATGATTTACTTATTAACTTATCTAGCTGATAATCAATTCTATATAATGTTCCCTCACTATATTTTGGTACATTATATTTATCCTTGTCACTATTGTAATTACCATTCATGGCTAGAGTTATATTCTTGTCAATACTGTTTAATCTATCATATATGTACTTAATAATTTTGTATCCAATCAGGGAACTCATTATGATTAATAAAAGAACTAAGAATTTAACTATTACATATTTGTATGTATTCAGGACTTCAAATTCCTTATAGACATTAAGGATATCTATCCCAGCAATTAATAAAATAATAACTGTATAGACTCCTATTAAATCCAATATATATTTTTTTATATTATTATCACTCAAAAAACTTTTCATCGCTTATCACACCTTAAATCCCATGTATAACCCAAACCTCTTATGGTCTTAATGTATTTTGGTTTAGTTCTATCTTCTTCAATCTTGGATCGTATACGTTTTATATTGACTGCAATAGTATTTTCATCTACATAGTTTTCATTGACATCCCATACGTTACTTAGAATCTGTTCTTTTGTAATAATAGTTAGAGCATTTTCCATAAGCAGCTTTAATAATTTGTATTCTGTGATGGATATAGAGATATCTTCATTATTCTTAGTTAATCTAGCTTCATTCAGATAAAATTGAATATCACCAGATATGAATCTAGTATAAGATTTCTTATCAATCCTTCTAAAAATAGCATTCATTCTGGAGATTAAAACACTTAATTTGAAAGGTTTTGTAATATAATCATCTGCTCCCATATCAAGACCTGTGACTACATTAATTTCTTCGTTTAAACCAGTAAGAAATATTATCGGCACATCACTTCTATTTCGTATAAACTTACATAGCTCATATCCTGAACCATCTGGTAAATCTATATCCAATATAACTAAATCAAATAATTCATTTGAAACCATTTTCTTTCCATCAGATATAGTTTTACTTATTATAACGTTATAGTTATTGGATTTTAAGGCAATATGTATTCCATAAGCTAAAGAATTATCATCTTCCACTAACATTATTTTTTTCAATTCAATCTCCTCCCACAACATTTTAACATAGAATTAAGGACCTTAATATGATATACTGAAAAAAGTTTAAATAGAATAATTATATTAATAGAGGTGAATTGAATGACTCAAAAAGAAAGAATGCTGGCTGAACTACCATATAAAGCATGGTTAGATGGTTTAGAAGAAGAAAGAATGGAAAACAAGAAAAAAATCTACTCATATAATAATTTATCTCCAGATAAAACAGAAGAGATGAAAGATATTATTAAAAGCATACTTGGAAAATCAGGAGAAAACGTTTTTATTGAACAACCCTTTCGTTGTGATTATGGTAAAAATATTGAAGTAGGCGAAAACTTTTTTGCCAATTATAATTGTATAATGCTGGATGTTGGTAAAATAAAAATTGGTAAGAATGTAATGTTCGCTCCTAATGTAGCTGTCTATACCGCAGGACATCCCATTCACCCAGATTCTCGTAATTCTGGCTATGAATATGGTATAGGGGTAACTATTGGAGATAACGTCTGGATTGGTGGCAACGTAGTTATAAATCCTGGTGTAAATATCGGCAACAACGTAGTAATCGGTTCTGGCAGTGTTGTTACAAAAGATATTCCAGATAACATGATTGCAGTAGGAAACCCTTGTAAAGTAATTCGTGAAATAACAGAATCTGACCGTAAATACTATTATAAAGATAGAGTTTTTGACGTTGATGATTACAAATAGAAAAATTATGATGTACGTTTATTAAGGCAAAACAAAAAAAGTAACACAAAGGAAAATCCTATAAGGACAAATTAAGAAAAGCAAATTGAATATGGTCAAAAATCCCTGAGCTAAAACAATCTCAGGGATTTTCTATATAGAGGCTGTAGTATTTTCGCTTACAGCGAAATTAAAAGTATAATTTTCGTTAGAATTGTTTATCTAATTAAAATGACAAACCTTTGATAACGTTTTCTGCACTTGGCACATCAAACTGATTATATAAAGTTGCTTTTCTCAAAAGCAAATCAGGTACCATTACATCATATTTGTCTATCTTTGGAATCTGTTCCTCAGGTAATACCAAATCAGGATTATGTATATCCAATTTGATGCTCTGCAAAATCTTCACGAAGTCGCTTTTAGTTAAATCGCTTGTAATTTGAAGATAATGCTTGCTCCCAAAAACTGAATAAATTTTTAGTTTATCTTTTAATCCATATTGAAGCATATTTTTAATAGTTGAAAGTTCTTTAGTTCCTGTCCATGGACAAAAATAAAAAGACCGCTCTCCACAGGGAATAATATCCACATTTAGCATCCCTGTCTCCCTAACAAATTGACGTGCCTTGGACAATAATTGTATAGCGCCAGATTGAAGATAAGGATAGATTGCTTCTTCCATCAAAGCATCTTTCATTCGTTTAATAACTTTTTCATGAATGTGACCACCAGTACCACTCCAAGTAGGAATACGATTGTTTTTTACCAATTGAACATAAATAATCTTGCGTTCATCGTCAACCGATTGCACCTTCCAGCTACGTCCAGCCAATACAAAAACTTCTTCAACAACGGGACAACTGTCCAGTGTTCCTACCTCTCCATTCTGACTATGTACATGGTAAGCTTGCTCGTCTTGGAAAACTGCATAAAATGAATAATAATTGGCAATTCTTTCTCCCTTCATTCCTAAAATAATTCCACCTGATTCCATTCTCTGTAAATAATCCTTAGCCAGCATATTTTGCAACAGCAGGCGATATTCCTCTTGAGTTACTTTAGAAAAAGCCTGTAAGGTCAAGATATTTCTAGCCAAATCTACTGGAGAAAGTTCACCATAGGTCATAAGTGTGCTTAGGGTTTGATGGGCAAGTAAACTAAAAGGTTTTGGCTTAAACAAAAACGGCTCTACCCATCGTTCTTCAAGATATAGCTGAATAATTGCTATTGAACGTAACAAGTTCCAAGGGATGCTGTCAAAAGGGGTTTTATACGACTCCTCAAACAAGTCTACAAACATCATCTGTGACGTTCCAGTACGCCTACCAGAACGTCCTAAACGCTGTACAAAGCTGGCACATGAATAGGGTGCCCCCATCTGTATGGTAAAATCCAAATCGCCGATGTCAATACCAAGCTCAAGGGTTAGGGTAGCTGCAGCTACCGTAGGTCCTTTGTTATCTCTGAGCGCTGTTTCCGCTTCATGACGAAGTGCTGCTGAAACACTCCCGTGATGAACATAAAACACATCTCGCTCTTGTCTCTTGCTTGCAATATCTTTCATGTCAGCAATTACTTTTTCAGCTCCAGCTCTGCTATTGGTGAATATCAAACATTTTTTGTTGTGGCAATTCTCGTAAATAAATTTGTTGTAATCTGCCAATATTTCCTGCGCCTTTACCTCATCCTCTGGTAGCACAAAGCTCTCTGAACATAAAGAAATTGTTCTTTTATGTACTTGTATTCCTACAGGAATTGCTTTTCTTTTACTACCAGCCGATATAAACTCCAATGCAAGAGTATAGTCGTTTAGCGTTGCTGAAAGGCCAATTCTTCTTGGATTGCATCTAGTCATCTTCTCTAATCGAGAAATCAGGCACATTACTTGTAGTCCTCGATCTGTACCCATCAGAGCATGAATTTCATCAATTACAATGAATTGAAGATCTGAAAACAGGCGAACTGCATCCCCTGGATGTCGCATTAGTAATGCCTCCAAAGATTCTGGTGTAATTTGCAACACACCTTGTGCTTCTTTGATAGCACGTTTTTTAATGGACTGAGAAATATCGCCGTGCCATGGCCAAACCGGAATATGGCTATCCTCCAGCAATCCATTCAGACGTTCAAACTGGTCATTAATTAACGCTTTTAGTGGCCCTATATACATAACTCCTATGGTATCAGACGGGTTATGTTTCAATGCAGTAAGGATTGGGAAGAAAGTAGCTTCCGTTTTCCCTGAAGCTGTTCCAGAGGCAACAATTATATGATAATCCGTATCCAAAATAGCTTCACAGGCCTCTACCTGTACCTCACGCAAATCAGTCCAATTTTTCCGATATATGTACTTTTGTATAAATGGTGCATAGCGCTCAAAAGCCGACCTACTCATATGTCAAACTCAGCAAACAGGTCATTTGGCTCATCATTAACCTGTTCGGGATCTGTTTCAGCACTTTTGACTGTAAAATCTTGCTCATTTATCAAATAATCAAAAGTTATATCCATATTTTGATGTAGAATATTCAACAGTCCTAAGAAGTCTCGGGTAATCTCTCGAGGAGTAAGTAACTGGTCTGCACCCAACCTTGACGCCACTTTATTGAGAAATGCAGTTAATTCGCCTGTACCAAGAGTACAAGTGTAGTTGTAATGATTGCTGTGTAGTTCACAAAGTCTTTCCATAAGCAAATAGATTTCTTCAGGCGAAAGCTGTTTTAGCTTTATTACCGGACTTGTATAATCTACGAAACCTTGCACACCAAAGCGGTTATCTGCAAGACGGGATTGCAAAGCTTCATAGTTAAACAAACCTCGACGTTCATCATATATAAACTGAGGAGTACCACTCAAAAATACGCCAATATATTGTGCCTTACCTTGCATTGTATCATTAAATATGGTAAGTATTTTTTCGTAATTACTATTTCTAGCTTGTTTGTGGGAAATTTTATAAAGATTTACTCCTTCGTCTAAGAAAATTAGCAGACCCTTAAAGCTTGCTTTATTTACAAATAAGGCAAACAGCTTCAAGAACTCATACCAACTTTGGTCGTCAATAATGCAGTCTACAGAGAGATTTTTTCTTGCTTCTGTTTTGGTAGAAAACTCTCCTCGTAACCAACGCAAAGCAGACTGTTTTAAAATATCATCCCTTGTTTTCATCCCCCGCCAATAGGCATCAATTACTGTTCCAAATGCAAAGCCGAAAGCCATTTCTGATAGTTCTGCCATAACGTCTGCGATACGTTCACTCACAGCATCAATAATTGCTGGATCACCAGGACTATATCCATATTCTTTTGCTACAGATGTTTGTAAAGTGCTAATCCATTTTTGTAAAATGGATTCTAAAGCCCCTCCCTCAGGACGTGTAAGAGTGGACAAATGTTGCATTAGTTCACGATAAGTGGCAAGACCTTGTCCCTTTGTTCCAGTAAGCCTACGCTCAGGAGATAAGTCTGCATCTGCCACTACAAAACTTCGTTCCATAGCATTGTTGCGAATCATCTGCAATAAAAAACTTTTACCGCTACCATATTGACCTGATATCAGACGAAAAGATGCACCACCGTCTTCAATTGTACTTAAATCATGTAAAAATGCGTTTACTTCATTCTGTCTTCCTACTGCAATATGACGAAGCCCGATTCTTGGAACAACGCCAGCTGTTAAGGAATTAATCAATGCGCCAGATTCACGGCGACTAATTGTTGCTGCCATTATACGTCCTCCTATATTGTAGAATTTTTTAATTCTGTTATGTACTCATCTATTACTTGTAACTGTGGATTAATGATAATGTCACCCAATATCTGCATAGCGGTATTATTGATATCATCAAGTAAGATTTGCGGCATTGTCATCATTTCTTCGGCTATACGTTCCAACTCTTGCTCAGGATTTTCTTGAACAACAATTGCATACAACACCTTACGTTGCTCAGGTACAAGTAGTTTAATTAATTCTTGCAAACTTTCAGACAAAACGACTACATTAAAATCAGTTTTACTTCCCTCAACACTTGCAATTTGTGGAGGGTTTTTATAAATATAATCAAGTTCATCTTGATAGTCATCTTCAGCAATTATATTATCATCTTCAACCACCAATAAATTGCAACCTAAATAAAATTCAGCCAATCTGTTAATTTCTACAATTGCTGTTTTATAATTAATGTCTTTTTCACTTTTCCAAGATGTTTTTTGTAAACGATTAAGAAATGTTCTGCTTACTGATGAAAGTGCAACATAAATTGCCGTCACCTCCGCTACATCTGTAAGCAGCTCTTTTTTAGCTGTTTGCTCCACTTGTTCTACCTTCAAAGCAGAGCGTACTGCGTCAGACTGCTGACGCAAAATATCAATGCTTGCGAAATCCAGCTCTACCGAAGTCTCTTTAGGGGTTTCTTTTTGAGCTGGGTTAGATCTTCTATATTGATTTTTTAAAAATGATTCTACAATTTTTGCAATTTCTTCATCTAACGTTACACCACGCAAACGCCCTCTATACCCTTTGAGTGCACGCAAAGTATTTTCCCCATATCTCACTAACTCGTTTATGTAACAACGCAACCTTTGGCTAGATGAATATGCTTTAACCGAAATAGTAATCTTCTTATTTGCTTGTGGACAAAGTGCACTAGTAAATGTGTAGTATTCCTGTTTTTTAGTATGACTGGAAACATAAGTATCTAAAATACCTTTGTTCTTTTGTTTTCTCATTACAGCATCCGCCAATGCGACAACACGAGGAATTGCTTCTTGTATGAGGGGTTGGTTTCCATCCTTGTAAAATTTACTACCCACCAACGAATAATCACACAATGCATCTATTAAATCAAAGGGTAATTTAAGTGGTACATCAGAACTAAATTGATCAATCAGTAAATCTGTTTTAGGTGATGCAGTCAATCGCAAAGAATTGCATTTTAATGTTTTTGTATATTCTAAGTTATGTAAGTTTGCAAAATCGAAAGTCCAGCTATGTAGATATCCATCTAATTTTGGAAAACGTTGCTGATAAGCTTTCCAAAGTTCTATTAGTTTGTCATATCCCTCTTGTGGCGTCTTCCACCCTACTCCACTTAAAAGCTCATAAATATATATGAATATATAAGAGAGGTCTGTATCAACATAATTTCTGCTTCTTGCTTCTGTTCGCCAGTAGAAGTACCAATTTTTCTGACCTTTAGTCATGCTTCCATAAGTTGGCCAATATGTCATAAATGGCTCAAAAGGAACTACTGTACCAGACTTATTTTCATAATTTTTCATGTTTGTAAAGAATTTATCTCGGGATAATTCATATGAAAAAGAAATCGATACTGATGGAGAATCACCTGATAAACGAGTAGGTATTGATTGTGTGCACTCTTCTACGCCTGACAGCGTTATGTCAGAAAACTGTTGCTCACTTTTGACGGGCTTACTATATGTAACTGTGTTTGTGAAAGGAATAGGTATCGTTGTGGAATTCATCATCTGCTTTTTCACTCCTCTGTAGGCTATTGAATAGTGAATTATACACGCTATCCAAAAAAAAACAGATGCATTAGGGATAGCTATAGAAATGACAAAATAGCCTGCCCCGCATAGCATATTTACTGTATTGGAATTAACAGCTCCAATATATATAAGTGCAAAACAGTTAAAAACCGGGATAAAAGATAGAATTCGTATTCCTTTACCGGGCAATTTATTCGTAATCTTATTCATTGTATTTCCTCCTTCTTTTTAGCAAGCACAATTTCCAAAATATTATAGATAACGCACTGAAACGTTGTACATATCTTCACAATAATATCAGTTTTAACGTTATCTCCTTTTCTAAGTTTCATAAGAGAAGAAGTACTAATACCTGCTAATGAACAAAGATTTTTTTCTTCATTTCACAATCAATGAGAAGCTTCCAAAGTTTTTTATAACTTATAGACATTTAAGCACCTCTATGAATCATTACCATCATTATACTCTAAATAATTTTTTTTTCAATATAATATTTGACTTATTACAAATAATTTGGTGATAAAATTGTTATTATGTATAAAATTACTTTACTTCTTATTAACATATAATATAACAAAACACAAAACAACCTATCTAAAAATAATTTAAGACTTTCGTTGCTGCTGTATCAAAGGCAATGCAAGATTACAAGATGGGTGGAATTAGATTTGATAATAATGAAATTCAATATCACTACATTTTTTAATCATAATGTAAACAAAGAATGGCAAAAAGAAGAAAAACAATCGGTGGCTTGTAACAAAATTAAAATTCAATAAATCTGTTGAAGAATATAAGTTCTTAAAAGAATTCCATATAACTTACAATCGTATGTATTTAAGATTTGAGATCTTAGAGTATAAAGCCTAAAACGACAAAAGGCAAACAGTGATTTTCACTGTTTGCCAATATAACGCATATTTAACCTCAGGTATAAAATATCCCTATGTGGATGCTGTTAATATAATTTTTTTCCATAACCTATAATTCCCATTCTTTTAAGGTATTATCATAAAACCACTGATTTATATCAGCGTTGAAGCTAAAATCATCCTTGGTTATTGTGATATTCTCTGGATACCAATCATCACTGCCAACTTTTTTTAACCATACTTTTGTAATTACAGCATTAGGTAATCTGGAATATTCTACCCTATACCAATCGTCATCACCTTTTTCAAAATCATTGTAACCTGATTTGTCTAACATACTTTCATGGGTTGTACCATCACTTAACTGCACCCCAAAATATACATCACTATCTGTCCCATAAGAATCAAATAGACTACCATCTTTGGTTTTTATACGAACATCAACCTTGTCCGAAATATAATTGCAATCAGAAACAACTATATCAACAGCTGTATTACCTATAAACCAACTATTCAGAGGTTTCAAGAAATGACATTGACTATCGCTGCTTGTTATCTCAACTTCTACAGGATACCAATTATCTTCAGCAGTTCCTGCTTCCCAACCTCTTTGTTTTCTTATCCATGCTTTTCTTATTTCAGAGCCAGCGGATTTCTCTAACGTAACAACATATGTATCATTATCACCTTTTTCATGATCATTGTATCCTGATTTATCTAATTTCCATTCATGCATTCTACCATTTTTTAATTCTACGCCAAAGTATACATCATTATCAGTTCCATAAGCATCAGATATTGAACCATCTTTTGTTTTAACACGAACATCAAGGGTAATATTGCTATCATAAGTATTACTACATACAGAAGAAGGGTTTGCAATCTCTTTTGCAAATCGATATAAAACTCTAGCTATTCCTCTTTGAGTACTTTTCATTGTTATATCCGCCACACCATTCCAAGTAGATTCATCATCAGCTACGAAATAATTATGGTATTGTTCATATCCAATTTTTGCTCTAACATCACATTCCTTGGTTATAAAATCTGGTAAATATTCATCTTGTAGTGTATCTGAATATTTAAATGTACTAGTATTACCACCTAATGTAGTTATAGTATATTGATTTTTAGTATTTTCTACATATGTTTCAAATGTACTATGTTTGGTAATATGCTCTTGAGTACCACCAATAGCATTTGACGCATGATGAGGATTGCATAGATCTGCAAAATAATGTGTTGCATTTCCTAGAGTATATATTGCCCTATTATAATCTCCACTTTTCCAATATTGTAATGCCCATCCTATGTACTCTTTAGAACGATATTCAGCTGTTTGATATACAAAATCGAGAAAAGCAAGCTCTCCTTCATTAGAATCAGTAAAGTTTGTTTTAGTATAAGGATTATAGAAATGATCTTGATATAATGAGAAATTTTTGTCATCAAAATCTGGCATAATAGCACCACGTTTAAACTCTTCTATAGATGCTTTTAATTTATTAATTACATCCATGAATTCACTATTATTTCTGTCATCTGCACATAAGTCATTTTCTAATATTTGTAAAGCTTGAGTTACTAACAAAGTATGTGTGTTTGGATCTTGATCAAGTTCACCAGCCCATCCAAAAACTGATGTTGATATTAATTCTAGCATCAAGGCAACTGTAATTGTGAAAATACTTACTTTTTTCAAAATATTTTTCATAATCTAACCTCCATTAATTTTACATTATTTTGTATATTTTCTATAATTATACATTAATTAGAGGTATATATCAATTTATTAAATGATAAATTTATGTTAAATATATGTAATGAATTAATTTTATACGCACAGAGATATTATTTATATATTTGCATTTGTTAGTCAAAGCACTATTTTTTATAATCCTTGCCAAAAATAAAGCCTTCTTGTTAATATATTCTAATTATTAACAAGAAGGCTTATTTGATGTTTTACACATCTATCTATATAATAAAATCTCTACACTTTACTTAGTAAAATACTCTACCCCAGATTTAAATATCAATTGATCTTTTTTACCAATGATATTGTTAGAAACATTGGTTCCAATACGTTCCGAATGTCCCATTTTTCCAAGCACTCTACCATCTGGACTGGTTATACCTTCAATAGCATATAATGAACCATTAGGATTAAATCTAATATCCATAGATGGATTACCATCAAAATCTACATATTGCGTAGCTACTTGACCGTTATCAAATAGTTTGTTAGCTATTGTCTCGTTTACTATGAATCTACCTTCACCATGTGATACAGGTATAGCATGTACATCACCAACATTTACATTGCTTAACCAAGGTGATTTATTAGATATAATCTTAGTATTGACCATACAAGATATATGTCTACCAATTGTATTATAAGTAAGAGTTGGGTCATCATTAGTTAATTCCCTTATATCTCCATATGGTACAAGTCCAAGCTTGATAAGTGATTGGAAGCCGTTACATATACCAAGCATAAGTCCATCTCTATTTTGTAATAATTCAAGTACAGCACTCTTGATATATTCATTTCTAAATACAGTTGCAATGAATTTTCCTGAACCCTCTGGTTCATCTCCGGCACTAAAACCACCAGGAATCATAACCATTTGACTGTTATTAATCTTGTCCGCCATTACCTTGATAGAATCCTTTATATCTTTTGAAGTTAGATTCTTGAATACGAACATATCTACATCTGCACCTGCTTGTTCAAATGCTTTTGCTGAATCATATTCACAATTGGTTCCAGGAAATACAGGTATAAATACTTTTGGCCTAGCCACTTTATTTTTGCATATATATATTTTATCTTCTTTATATAACTTATCTATTACATCATTAGTTTCTTTTGTTTTAGTTGGATATACACCTTCTAATGTATTTGTCCAAGTATCAATTACCTCATCAATATCAATTACTTCATTTTTATATCTAATAGCTGTCTCTGCTGTAGTATTACCTATATGAATATAATTAAGTTCATCTAGTATGTCGTTATATTGTATGTTACCATCAATTTCTATTAAGATACTACCATACTCTCTTGAATATAGCTTTTGTGTGATAATAGAATCTTTAATATGAGCTCCGATTTTATTACCCATAGCCATCTTGGATATCGCTTCTACTAATCCACCATACCCAACTGTATGAGCTGATAATATTTGACCATCTGTAATAAGTTCATGTATCTTGGAATAATTTTTCTTAAGCTCTTCAAAATCAGGTAGATCATATGAATCTCTTGATAATGGTATATATATCAGGTTACTATCTGTTTTTTTAAGTTCTGGTGATATTACTTTATTGACATCAACCACATCTACAGCAAAAGATACTAGAGTAGGCGGAACATCTATATCATTAAAAGTTCCTGACATACTGTCCTTACCTCCTATTGAAGGTAGACTCAATATCTCTTGAACATGGTAAGCTCCAAGTAATGCACTAAAAGGCTCTCCCCATCTACTGGAATCTTTACCAAGACGTTTGAAATATTCTTGAAAAGTGAATCTGATTTTCTTGTAATCTCCACCTGTAGCAACAATCTTAGCTATTGATTCTACTATAGAATATACAGCTCCATGATATGGACTCCATGACATAAGGTATGGATTATAACCATAACTCATTGCAGTTCCTGTAGAAGTATCTCCTTCTAATAGTGGTATCTTAGCCACCATTGTTTCAGTTGGAGTTAATTGGTATTTACCACCATAAGGCATAAATACACTACAAGCTCCAATAGAACCGTCAAATTTCTCTGCTAATCCCTTTTGAGATGCAATATTGATGTCTCCCATTATACCCAACCATTTTTCTTTAATACTGACATCAGTATCTTGTGCTTCGTTAAAATAATTTTTTTCTTCCATTGGTGATAAAACATGTATATCTGTAGTTGCCGTTGCTCCATTGGTATCCAAAAATTTTCTGCTTATATCAACAATATTATTTCCATTCCATTTCATTACTAATTTCTTTTCTTTTGTTACATGAGCTACAACAACTGCCTCCAAGTTTTCTTTGTTAGCACAAGCAATGAATTTATCAACGTCATTCTTATCTACAACAACTGCCATTCTTTCTTGTGACTCGGATATGGAAAGTTCTGTTCCATCAAGTCCTGCATATTTTTTAGGAACTTTATCAAGATCAATGATAAGACCATCTGCTAGTTCGCCTATGGCTACTGATACTCCACCTGCCCCAAAATCATTACATTTTTTTATCATATTACTTACTTTTTTATCTCTAAACAAACGTTGAATCTTTCTTTCAGTTGGTGGATTTCCTTTTTGAACTTCAGCACCACATGTATGAATAGAATCTTCTGTATGTTCTTTTGATGAACCTGTTGCTCCACCGCATCCATCTCTACCAGTTCTTCCACCTAATAATATTATTATATCACCTTCATCAGAAGTTTCTCTTATTACATTTTCTCTTGGAGTTGCCGCAATGACAGCACCTATTTCCATGTGTTTCGCAACATAATTAGGATGATATATTTCATGAACCTTACCTGTTGCAAGTCCTATTTGATTACCGTAAGAACTATAACCATGAGAACTTTCAGTTGCTATTTTTTTCTGTGATAATTTCCCGGGTAATGTTTTATCAAGTGAAGTTCTTGGATCTGCTGAACCAGTAACCCGCATAGCTTGGTAAACATATGAACGTCCTGACAATGGGTCTCTGATTGCTCCACCAAGACAAGTTGCCGCTCCACCAAATGGTTCAATCTCTGTTGGATGGTTATGAGTTTCATTTTTGAACATAACCAACCATTCTTCATCTTTACCGTCTACATCTACATCTACCACAATACTACAAGCATTAATTTCCTCTGATACTTCTAGATCATCTAAGAGGCCATCTGCTCTTAACTTTTTCATTGCTAGCAATGCGATGTCCATAAGGCATATATCTTTTTTATCTGCTTTATCCCCTAACACTGCTTTTCTATCTTCTAAATATTTTTTATATGTCAACTCTACAGGTTTATTATATTTTCCATCCTCAAAAGTAACCTCTTGGATAGCTGTTGAAAATGTTGTATGTCTACAATGATCTGACCAATAAGTGTCTAACACTCTAATTTCCGTAATGGTCGGGTCTCTTCTTTCTACGTTAGAAAAATACTCCCTAGTAAATAATAAGTCATGGGTACTCATAGCAAGTCCTAATTCTTTCCACAACTCTTTAATCTGATCCTGATTCTTTGAGATAAAACCATCTATATAAGGAACTGTGCTAGGAATATCAAATTCTAGATCTAGGGTTTCTGGTTTATCCAGCATAGCTTCTCTAGAATCAACTGGATTAATACAATATTTTTTAATCCTTGTTAGATCTTTTTCGCTTAGTTTACCTTTCAAAACAATAATTTTAGCTACTCTGACAATAGGACTAACATCTGCATTCAATATTTTGATACAGCTATCAGCTTGATCTGCCCTTTGGTCATATTGTCCAGGTAAATATTCTACTGCAAACGCTGTTTCTTCGTCATTAATAGTCATTACCTCTTCGGATAAAATATCTACTTGTGGCTCAGAAAATATAGTATTGAGGGCACTCTTATAAGCTTCATCTGTTATATGTGCTACATCATAGCGATTTACTATTCTTACATTATTTAAACTATCTAAAGACAAATTGTTTCTAAGATCATTAAGTAAATGTTTTGCTTCTGTATTACAACCAACTTTTTTCTCAACAAAAACTCTTCTAATTGTATTCATAATAACCTCCTAAGGTTTTCTATTTACATTATAATAATACCATGCTATGATTATTAAGTAAAATTAATAATACTAATACCACTTATAAGGAGATCTAATAAATGAATATTAATCTGGAGCTTTACAAAGTTTTTTATCATGTAGCTACTACCTTAAGTTTTTCAGAGGCATCTACTAAGCTCTTTATTTCTCAATCAGCAGTTAGTCAGTCTATTAAAACTCTAGAAAAGAATCTTAACACAACCTTATTTAATCGTAATACCAAGAGAGTGACTCTTACTCATGAAGGCAGTCTTCTATTACAACATATTGAGCCAGCAATTAACTTAATTCATAATGGGGAAAATAACATACTGGAAACAAGGAGTCTTAATCAAGGAAAAATTCATATAGGTGCTAGTGATACTATTTGTAAATATATACTTCTACCTTATTTCAAGAAATTTCATTCCGCCTATCCTAATATACATCTACAGGTTACTAATAGAACATCAATCAAATGTGTGGATTTGTTAAAACAAGGAAGTGTGGATTTTATTGTTACTAATCTTCCTAATAAAAATCTTGGTAGTTCTTTGGTGGTTAGGGAATTTTATAAATTCAATGATGTTTTTATTGCAGGAAATGATTTTATAGAGCTTACCAATAAAATTATCTCATTGAAAGAATTGCTGAAACATCCTTTATTGATGTTAGAGAAAAATACTACAACTAGTCAGTATATCTATGGGGTTTTTGAGTCTAAGGGACTTGTTTTATCTCCTGAGATAGAGCTTACTAGTATTGATTTGCTTGTGGAGTTGGCTAAGATCAATCTTGGGATTTCTTTGGTACCTGATTATTGTATAGATGAGAAACTTTTGAAGGATGTTTTTGCTATAAAGACTAAGGAAATCTTGAGTGAGAGAAGTCTTGGAATAGTCAGTAAGAAAAATATTCCGTTGTCCATTGCGGCTAAGAAGTTTATTGATTTTATTGTTTAGAGTAGAGGGGGGGGTATTATCGTGCTAAAGGGTCAGGGTATAAGGTAATAGAATAACTTGCCTTACTCTGAGAAGCGATCGGTCTGCGTTATTCTATTACCTTATACCCTTCGGACCTTATGGAAGATTTTATTATGTATATAATAATTTTCAGTTGAATCAGACTTACATTGTGATGATATTTATAGGATATTGTGTAATAGTTTGAATATAAGTTTGTCTAAAAATTAGAATATACATTTTCCATTCTCTTAAGTGCTTTTTCTAATAATAGGCGTGAAGTGGCTATATTAATTCTGAAAAAACCTTTGCCATCTTTACCAAAAAGAGAACCCATATAAACTTCTACTTTTGCTTCTTCAATAAACCATTTTTCAAGTTGATTTTCAGATATATTAAGATTTTTATAATTAATCCATAGAAGGTAGGTGCCTTCCCTTGGCATTACTTTAAATTCGGGCATATGTTTAGATATATATGAACGTACCATTCTGTCATTATTATCAATATAGGAACAAACTTCTTTTAACCAATCATCACAATAATTATATCCAGCTTCTACAGCTGCAACAGAAAAAATATTAGGATTATGTATACCAATTCGATTAATATCATCACTTATTCTTGTACGAAGTTTTGCATTTGGAATAATCATATGAGAAATAATTATTCCTGGTACATTAAATGTTTTTGTTATAGAATTAGCACATATCAAATAATCTTGAATATCACCTTTTATCTGCAACATACTCGTATGGGTCATATTCTCAGCTAACAAATTAGAATGTATTTCATCTACAAATAAATAAATATTGTGTTTTATACAAAATGCAGATAATTGTTCAAGTTCTTCTTTTGACCAAACTCTTCCCGTAGGATTGTGAGGGCTACATAAAATAAACATTTTTGTTCTTTCATCTATAATGGTTTCCAATTGCATAAAATCAATACAAAAGTGATTATCCTCATAAATCAACGGACTTTCAACAATACTACGTTCATTATCAATAACAGCATTATATAAAGGTGAATACGCAGGTGTATTAATTATTATTTTATCATTAGGCTTAGTAAGACTATTGACACAAATTCCAGCGGCAATATTAATTCTGGAACAAAAAACAATCCATTCTTTTGATATATTTACACTATTATATTTTTCAATCCAACTTTGAATACTAGTATAATAAGAGTCATTCAAATCTGTATATCCAAATATCCCGTGTTTTATCACTTGTGTAAATGCGTCAATTATTGGCTTAGGGGACATAAAATCCATATCGGCTACCCCTAAATGAATTAAATCTTTTCTATCATATTTTTTAGCCATAGTATCCCATTTTGCACAATTAGTATTACTTCTATCAATAATTTTATCAAAATCATATGAAAATACAGACATTTTATTTGCTCCTTTCTTGTCTTGTTCTCTTTACTAGAACTTCGCAATTTTCACGAAGTAATTCCTATTTCGATTAAGTTAATCTACCTAATTAGTAAATTCTTTTTTATACTGTGCAGGTGTATAGTTAGTATGTTTTTTAAAATACTTGGAAAAATAATTAGGGTCATTAATACCGATCTGTTCAGCGATCTCATAAATCTTAAGATTAGTTCCTGTTAAGAATTTTTTTGCCTTTTCTATTCTTATATCTTTCAAATAATCACTAAATGTATTTCCCACTATGGTTTTGAACATCCTACTTAAATAAGATGAATTAACATAGAATATTTCCGAAATTCTTTTACATGATAAAGTACAATCCGAAATATTATCATTAATATACTCTAGAATATTATTAATCAATTTATTACTTGCACTCTGATTGAACTTTTCTATCTTCTGTGTAGTATATTCTGCAAAATTCAATATATAGTTTTTTACACTTTCTATATCTTTTAATTTTAAGATATGTTTATATGGTAAACTATCTGTTGCATATATTTCATTAAAGCTGATTCCCATTTCTGAAATTGTATTTAACATCACATTTATAATAGATACTGCAATTACGATGATGTTAGAAAACGAAATCGTGAAATTATCTTGTATAATATTAAATATAGTGTTAATTTGATCTATCACTTTTTCCTTTATTGGTATTTTAAGATATAATGAAAGATTATCTTCAATATCATGTATGATATCACTAAAATGAGTATATTCACTCTCAGAATTATAGTTTATATTCAAAACTTTATCTTGACTGAATTTCTCAATTTGTAACATTTTATAAGCATATTTATAAGACATTCTAATATCGAATAATTCTTCTACAGGCTTTCCTATTCCAGTATTTATAGTAATATTAAATTTTTGATAAATCATTGTTGTAAAATATGAATCATATGAATACAGATTTATCTTTCTGTTGCCACTCAAAACAACAATATTTTGATGAATATCTAAAAAAGTTATGACTCCAGGTATATCATCTGTAATTGTTTTTATTGAATCATGAATTTTAATCGTCATTAAAACATTATCCTCAACATCAGATATTAAATCAAACGCTAATAAGATAATATTAAAATATCCTCCATCAATATCTAGAGGTAACTTATAATAGTTAAATTTGTTACATAACTCGTCTTTTGAATAAGAATTTATCATCATATCATTCAAAAAACTTTGGACAATATAGTCCCAATTATCTTTTAATTTATTTTTAAGATTTATATATTCATTAATCTGTTTTTTTTCTTCGAGTATAGTATATCTTATATTACTCATCACCTGAATTATTTTATCCCTTTTTATGGGTTTTAATAAAAAACCAGAAATTCCAATATCTACACCTTTCTGTGCATAATCGAATGCATTATGGGCCGTTAATACCAATACTTTAATATTTGGATATTCAACCCTTACTATTTGTGCAAAATCGAGTCCATTTATAAATGGCATTTCGATATCAGTAATAATAACATCTGGCTTTTCTGTACTAATTAATTCCAATGCTTCATTAGCACTGGCGGCATCTTGTGTAACTTCATATCCTAAGGAAGTCCAATCAATACATATCGCTAATAATTTTCTGGTTTTTTTTTCATCATCTACAAACATGACTCTAAGTAGTTCACTATTCATATTCTCACCTACATTATTCAAACTAATGGCACACTAATCTTTATAACCGTTCCGTTATTCTTTTCACTATTGATATCAATTATTGCCTTATTTCCATAAAAAATATTAATTCTTTCAATTGTTCCTATTAAACCAAAGCCTAATCTATCATTTAATTTAGCATTCTTTAACTTAATAAGTGTATCACTCTCTATTCCTACACCATTATCCTCAACCATAAAACAAATATGATTTTTTTGTTTTATAACAGAGAATCTGATTTTACCAAGTTTTCCCATAGGTTTAATACCATGATATATTGCATTTTCAATCAGCGGCTGAATAATTAGTTTTAAAACTTTATATGAAAGAACTTCTTCAGCAATTTCATAACATACCTCAAACAGAGATTCATATCTCAAATGAAGAAGGCTAATATAATCTTTTACAATCTGGATTTCTTGCTCTACAGTAATCACTTGACCACCGCTGCTTAAACTCCCTCTATAAAAACTGCCTAAAGTTTCTATAGCATCATAAACCTGTTGTGGTTTTTCAGTTAGAGCCATATATCCGATTGCATCAAGAGTATTATATAAAAAATGAGGTTTAATTTGTTCCTGCAATACACTTAGCTCTGCTTTACGTTTAATCTTCTGTTCCTTAACCAATTTAATAATTAACATTTGGATTTCATTAATCATTAAATTATAGTTTTTTTGTAATACCCCAACTTCACTATTATAATAGTCTACTTGAATAGTTTTAAAATCACCATTTTTCATCTCTTTCATTACATGAATTAATTGATAAATAGGATTTGAAATCGACTTAGAAATAAAGAAAAAACTCAATAACATCAATAGTGCATTAACCAATAAAACCAATAATGATATAGTTATTAAAGAATCTGATAAATATTCTATTCTTTTAACAGGAAATTCTGCAACTATTTTCCAGTTATAGTCAGATATATAGAAACCTACTATTAATTTATTATCTTGTATTTCACTATAATATAATTGATTCTCATTAATATTTTCTAAGATTGAATTTGTATACGATCTAGTATCTACATTTTCAGACTGAATCATTAGACTATTGTACTGATCATATAATTCTACATAAGTATCATTAGATCTGAAAACAGTATCAAATAATTTATTTATAGAGTCAATTGGAATATTTAATATAGCAAGACCAATAGGTTCTTGGGTTTCTAAATCATTTATTATTCTAATGGATGAAATAAAATTAGATTGATATGTTTGTTCAAATATGTTACCTGCATTATAATATAGATTGTATTTACCTTTTGTATTAATCATTTCTTCATACCATGGTGCTTGTTTTATAGAATTGATAGTTAATTTTTTTTTACCTTTTTTATCTATTCCATAAAAAAACTCATCAAAATCAGTTATATAAATTGCATCTAAGTTATTATAGGTATCCACCAAAGTAAATAGAAAATTATCATATATTTTTAGTTTATCAAATGTTATAGGTTTTTTGATAATATCAATTATTCCAAACTTGAGTAACAGATCATAATTATTATTAGCAGTATCAATCATATCAGTAAGATTAGTTTTTACAGATATCAATGTTTGTTTGGATGAATTGCTTTGACTTGTTTCTGAATATGTTCGCAATACATAATCATATAATAAATAAGTAAAAATAACACTAGACATTACAAATAATATATATACTATAGCTATTTTTTGAGATATTTTTTTATCAAAAATAAATCTTTTTATTATTTTGAATTTTATGCATAGTTCATCTGTTAGATTTTTATTATGCATATAATCAACTCCAATTCAAGATAATCTATAGTATTATTTTTCTAATGAATTCTAAAATTATATTATGTGTATTCGAAAATCAAAAAATACATAATTAGCTATTTCAATTGATATCTTTCTATAAGAATTCTAATGCATATTGTGCATATAACTTACTACCAAGTTCTAATGCTTTTTCATCAATTTGAAAACTTTCATGATGAAGTGGGTAAGATGTTTTTGAAGTTCCATCACAAACACCCAAAAAGGCAAAGACTCCTGGAACTTTTTCTAAGTAACGTGAAAAATCTTCTGATGCTGTCATTTTGGGTTTTATACTTAGCCCTTGTTCTCCTGCAATCTTCAAAACTGCTTTCTCAGCTATTTTACTACAATATATATCATTTATTACAGGTAATAGAGATTTTGCATAGTTAATATTTACTGTTGTATTATACATCTGTGTCGTATGTGTAGAAATCCTAAATAATGCTTCCTTAAAATAGTCTTTGATTTCAGAATTAAAATATCTCAGGTTACCAGATAAAATAGCCTCCGAAGCTAAAATATTTGCTTTGACTCCAGAATTGAATGTCCCTATAGTTATGACTACTGAGTCTAAAGGATTGATTTCACGAGATACAATTTCCTGGATATTGACTACAAGATTAGCCCCTACCAAAAGTGCATCAGTCCCCAAATGAGGTAATGCTCCATGTCCTCCACTTCCAGTTATGGTTATAGTAAAATCATCAACACCTGCCATACGTGGACCACTTTCGATTGATATTTTTCCTGTTGGAAGATCAGTGACTACATGCATAGCAAATATAGAATCCACTTTGTCTAAAATACCACTTGCAATTATTTCTTCAGTGGCTTCACCTGTTTCTTCAGCAGGCTGAAAAATCACTTTTATACAACCATTTATATCTACTTTTTTTTCATTAAGAATTTTTACTGCGCCAAGTAACATAGCTGTATGAGCATCATGTCCACATGCATGCATTATACCATGTGTTTCAGACCTATAATCAACATCATTTTTTTCTTCTATTGGAAGTGCATCCATATCTGCTCGCAAAGCTACAGTTTTTCCCTGTTTGCCTTTTATAGTTGCAATAACTCCTGTCTTACAAACAGTATAGTAAGGTACTCCCATGGATTCTAATTCTTGAATAATCCTTCTACTAGTATTAAATTCATTTAAACTCAATTCTGGATGTTGATGAAAATAACGTCTAAGTTCTGTTACATATCTTCCAAGTTCAAAAGATAAATCACTCATTATTACATCTCCTTTAACCTTTTACTGATCCTGCAATCAAACTGGACTGGACTTGTTTATTCAGTATTAAATATATAATAATCACTGGTAGAGTTGCAACAACTAGACCTGCACCGATAGGCCCCCAATCCGTAGTGTATTGCCCTACAAGAGATTGTATCCCAACAGTTAATGTCTTATATTTTGCATCGCTAATGAATACTACCGCATACATCAATTCGTTCCATGATTGTAAAAATGTGAAAATAGCAATAGTAGCAATAGAAGGACGCATAAGTGGTAAAATGATTTTGAAAAATGTTCCATAGATAGTACAACCATCTATACATGCAGCCTCTTCTAATTCAACTGGGAGCGCCGAAACAAATCCCGAATTAATCAATATTGCCATTGGAATAGCAAATGCCGTATAAGGAATAATCAATGCCCAATAAGAATTCAACAAATGAGCATTACGTAGTATGATAAAAACAGGTAATAATGCAGCATGTATCGGAATCGTAAGCCCCATCAAGAAAAATGTTATCATAAACTTTCTTAATTTCCACTTCATTCTTACCAATGCATATGATGCCATTAAAGAAAACATTGAAACAAAAAGAATTGTTACACCTGTAACTATAATACTATTCAATAAATATCTAGAAAGATTACCTCCCATAAATGCATATTTATAATTTTCAAATCTCCATATGTTAGGTAGTCCAATCATATTACCTTCAAATATCTCCACATTATTCTTTAAAGAAAATGTTATTAGCCAATAAATAGGAAAAATCTGCACTACTGCCCAAATAGCTAATATTATTTTTATAATGATCGAATAATTTTTTTTCCTAGGAAGCGTTTGTATATACATATTAATAACTCCCTTCTTTAAATGATTTACGAATGATAAAAGCAAACACAAAACACTCAATAATGATAAAAATAGCCATTGAACTACCATAGCCATACATGTTCCTAGAAAAAATAGTCTCTACCATCAAAGTACTGGGTAATTGACTAGCTCCAGCTGGTCCACCACCAGTCATAACATATACTAAGTCAAAATTCTTTAATGAACCTACCACCGCAAAAGTAACACATACCTTGATAATTGGTTTCATTAATGGGATAGTAATTCTTATTGCTTGTTGTACTGCATTTGCCCCATCTATCTTGGCAGCTTCAAATATCTCAGTAGGGATAGATTTTATTGCCGCATACATCAACAACATATGATAGCCAATATACTGCCATAGTACTGGTACAATGACTGAGATCATAACTATACCCATGTCCCCTAACCAATTCCTTGTTAATCCATCAAGATTCAGTAAACGGAGTGTACTATTCAATAATCCATATTCCGGATTATATATTTTCATCCAAAGTTGTCCAATTACAACAGTTGAAATTAAGACAGGCATAAAATACACACTCACATAAAAACGTTCGTGTTTAACTCCTGAAGCAAGGATTAGTGCTAAGATCATAGCAATTGGTAATTGAATAAAAACAGAACCCGCTGCAAAAATAAGAGAGTTTTTAACTGCTTTCCAAAATCCATCACTATTTTCTAAAAATAATTCTTTATAGTTTTCAAATCCAATAAATATTTTATCTCCGATTCCATCCCATTCATTGATACTGTAAGATGCTGACATAAATATTGGTATAATTATAATAAATATAAAAAACAACAATGCAGGTAGTATAAAAAAACAAATTGCCTTTTTATTTGAAAGAACTCGGTCCAAAATTAATTCCTCCTTTATATTAATTGAATTTTCCACTTCAATTTAATGAAGTGGAAAATTTCACTCGTTTAACTTATTGAGTTCTTTAATATATTGTTCTGGCGTAATTTGACCAACAAAGAGTTCTTGAAGCTTGTTTAAGTATACTGTTGCATCTTTTCCTTCCATAAGGTTATCCCACCAGATAGTATAACTACTTGCATTTTTTGTCATATTATATATATCTGTCAATAAAGAATTCACACCTGAATCATCTACTTCAACATTTGTATATGGCAAAATTGAACTTCCAATCAAATATTTCGCAATTGCAACTTCGTATGCAATATATTGAGCTATCTCTGCTGTCAATTGTGGATCCTTAGTATTTTTACTTACAGCAAAACCTGTATCTGGTCCTCCAGTATAATCATTTGCACTTGCTTTACCATCTGCAAACACTGGAAAAGGTGCTACTACAATTTTATCTTTTACCTTAGATGTATCCTTATAAACACGTGCTGCAGTCCAACTTCCATTTAAATACATTGGAGTTTTACCCTCAAAAAATGGAACTTCAGCTTCTTCACGAGAAATTCCTACTGACCCTTCTGTGAAAGCACCTAAATCAACAAGTTCTTTAATAGCTTCAGCAGCTCTTAAATACCCTGGATCATCAAAATTAGTTTCTTTATTCATTGTTTTCTTAATTGCTTTACCACCTACTGCACGTAAAGCTAATAAATCTTGATACATAGCAATTGTCCAAGATTCCTTACCTCCTACAGTTAATGGAGTGACACCATTTTCTTTGAACTTCTTAATTGCCGCTATTAACTCCTCATAAGTTTCTGGAATTTCAATAGAATATTTGTCAAACAATTCTTTATTATAAAACATACATGCTACTGATTGATCAGTTGTAAGTGCATATGTTTGTCCATCAAACTGAAATCCTGTTAATGACTCTGAATTCAGATGGGATTTATACTCATCAGTTAAATATTCATCTAGTTGTAAAAGTTTATCAGAAGATACAAAAGGTTTAATAAAACCATGTCCCCACGTATAGAAAATATCTGGCATTTGTTCAGCAGCTATTGCAGCCTTGATTTTAGTTTTATATGATTGATTTTCTGCTGTATCAACTTCAATTTTAACATTAAATTTTTCTTCTGCCTTTTTAATAACTTTTTCTACAGCAGGTTTATTAGGATCATTATCCCCACCAAAAATATGCCAAATCTTTATTACCTTGACCTCTTCTTTTTTCGCAACATTTTCTCCATTTGATTGAGATTTTTTTTCTTCTTTAACTTCTTTTCCACCACATCCCACCAAACTTATTAGCATGGTCATTATGCATAGAATAGTTATGCTTTTCTTAATGATTTTCAACATAAAACATTACCTCCTAGATTTAGTATACATATATTTTATATAAAATTCGCTCTAAAAGAAATGTATTTTGTGTATTATTTACTAGTAAAATCATTACTGAAATAGAAGTAATAAAAATTTCATACTTTAGTTCTGTAATATAATTACATTTTATAGTAATATTATTACCTTATTTCTATGATAATAAAATATCCTAAAAGCATAAGTAGTATTTAGAAAAAATATTCAAATCTATAATATTCCAAAAATCAGGTCCATATTCTATTAAAATTAAGCATTCATTTTTTCATATATAATTTCAGATGCAGTGTTAACAATCTTTTTATCCATTTCTACAAATCGATTACCGATAATTGATTTTAGTTTATCCATTACCATATAATAGATAGCTCCTTCATCCAAGTCCTCAAGATTCAGTTGATATTTGTCTGCAAAATCGTTGATATTGTAGTTGTTTCCGAACCATTCTAATATTTTATTGATATCACTATCTCTATTAGTTATTTTACTGGATTCATTGTTGATTCTTTTAGCACTGCTTATCGCAACTATGATAAATGCAATTCCTATTGCTAATAATAATCCAGAAAATAAGTATTTGTTGCTAAAGTTGATAACTAGTATTTCTAAAAAAGAAAGTATACTTACTACTACGAGAGCCATACCGATTACTCCAAATGTATAAACACTTGATTTTAAGTCCTTTAATGCCGTATCGTCGTTATAGTTCTCTGTTTCGTACTCATTAGTTATTTCTTCTTCTTCTTCATCTTCGTCTTCTTGTTCTCTTTCCTCTTGTGATTTTGAAATCATATAACCTTTTAGGAATTTGATTGATTCATCTAGTTCTTTTTCAGTGACGAAAATAGCATAGTAATATTGATTTTCTTCCTCTACCTCTTCGTCTTCAACTTTTTCGTATTTCACATTTTTGATGCCGCTATATTCTAGATATTCTTTTACTTGGTTAGCTTGGTCTTCCTCAGTTGTCTTTATTAATGGTTTCCATTCAATAATATCTTCTAAGCTATCAACTAATTCAATTTTACAATCAGCACATAGTTTGACACCTTCTTCATATTCACATTTACATTTTGGACACCATGGCATATATTGTTCCTCCTACTCTTATTATTAATCGTTCTATTGTTATTATACTAGAGGCTTGTTTACCTATCAATAAAAAAATTATATAACATAAAAATAATTGTATAATTTTCCAAATTCTTATAACAAAAAAGAAAATATATGTTAGAATTAAGATTGTTAGATGAGTATGATTGTCACTAAACCAATACATAGTATTTCTAACGCGAATTTTAATATCTAGGAGGTAACAAAAATGAATATGAAATGGAATCTGGACAAACTTTATACTTCATTCGAGTGTGATGAACTAAAAAATGACTTTCAGCTTGTAGATAAACTTATAAAAGATACTACTGATTTTGTAAATACTAATTTTACAGCTACTACTAATGCTAAAGATAAGCTTGAAAAATTTCTAGAGAATAAAAATCTAATAGAAAATTATATAAGCAGATTATATGATTATGGTTATTTAATTTATAGCGTTGATACTAAAAATGTAACAGCTCTAAAACAAATGGAAAGAGTAGAGAGTTATCTACCTAAAATTACTATTATTGATGTTAAGTTTCAAAAATGGATTAGTGAATTAGATAATCTTGATGAGATAATTGCTTCATCTGATATGTTAATCGAACATGAATTCATTATCAAAAGCAATAAGAGATTATCCAAATATTTATTAAGTGATGCAGAAGAGCAATTAATAGCTGAGATGCAAAATACAGGTTCCAATGCTTGGGCTAAATTACAAGATACTGTTACATCATCATTATTAGTTGATTATGATGGTGAAAAATTACCTTTGACAGTTATCAGGAATTATGCTTATGATTCATCAGCTGAAAAAAGGAAAAAAGCTTATGAAGCTGAGTTAAAAGCTTATGAGAAAATTGATCAATCTTCAGCAGCTTGCCTTAATGCTATCAAAGGAGAAGTTGTCACTATAGCTAAAAAAAGAGGTTACGACTCACCTCTTGATATGACACTTGTTGGTGCAAGAATGGATAAAGAAACTCTAGATGCTATGATGACTGCTATCAAGGAGTACTTACCTCATTTCCATAAATATCTTAGAAAAAAAGCTACGATGCTTGGACATGAAGGTTCTCTTCCATTCTATGACTTATTCGCTCCAGTAGGAGAAGTTGATATGTCATATACATTTGAAGAAGCAAGAGATTTTATTGTTAAAAACTTCAGTTCCTTCAGCAACAAACTAGGAAATTTCGCTGACAATGCATTTGAAAATAGATGGATTGATGCAGAACCTAGAGAAGGTAAAATAGGTGGAGCTTATTGCAGTAACCTTCATTGCATAAAAGAAAGTAGAATCATGGCTAACTTCTCTGGAAGTCTTAATGATGTTACTACATTAGCTCATGAACTTGGACATGGTTATCATGGTGATTGCTTGAAAGATGAATCAGGCTTGAATAGTGATTATCCAATGCCAATAGCTGAGACTGCTTCTATCTTCTGCGAAACAATAGTTATGAATGCAGCTCTTAAGAATGCAACAGATGAAGAAGCACTTGTTATCTTGGAAACTGACATTATGGGTTCTAATCAAACAATAGTTGATATTTATAGTCGTTATTTATTTGAATCAGCATTATTCGAAAATAGAAAAGATGCATCATTATCAGTTGATGAACTAAAAGAAATAATGTTAAAGGCTCAAAAAGAAGCGTATGGTGATGGACTTGACCATGATGTATTACATCCATATATGTGGAATTGTAAGCCTCACTATTATTATTTTGATGCTAACTTCTATAACTTCCCTTATGCTTTTGGTTTACTATTTGCAAAAGGATTATATGCTAAATATCTTGAAATGGGTAATGATTTCTTACCTAAATACGACAAACTTCTTGAAGCAACAGGTAAGAATGATGTTAAAGACGTATTAGCTATAATGGATATCGATTCTCATGATGTAGATTTCTGGAGAAGTTCTTTAGAAATAGTAAAAAAAGATATTGATAAATTCTTAGCATTATAAAAAAATATATATCATATGGAGAATCATTGAATGTATAAATAATTCAATGATTCTTTTTTATTATTATGAAATCCTATTATCAATGCAGTTAAATCGTCAATTTCAGACAATTATCGCGTATTGACGGAATTCTTTTTTAATTTTCTCAAAATTTTATAAATAAGCTCTTTTATATAATGTAAATATATGGTAATATATTATTATAATGTTAAACGGGGTGATCTTGTGTCTAATCTAAATCATACAATAACAGAAAAATTTCAATGTACAGTAAAAGAAAATGACTATTTTAATAAAAACATACTTGACCAATTAGCTAAATTACAAGAAGTTGCTGCTAAGCTTAATAAAAATATTATCAGAGCTTGTACTTATTGTGGTTGTATTGAAATAAATGCCAATAATAAGCTCTATTCTTATAATGATGATATTAACTTAGATATGATTAAAATTCTTGATCCTCATCATATCACTGGCACACTATGCGAAGACTGTAGAGATAGAATTGAGAATGATATTGGAAGCTGTCTTTACCATCTTGCTTGTATAAGCAACTCTTTTGACCTTAATCTTAATGATATACTTTTACAAGAAATGAACAAAGTAAATCTACTTGGGAAATTTAATATTGAATAGAACTATATAAGTGATTTAAATATTTTGCAGGTGAGTCAGAAAAAATGTTTTGTTCTGACCGTTGTTTTGCAAAATAGTATATGTATATGTTTCGCCAGCAGATTGCTCGTCCTGAGCAAACTACTGGGTTCGGCGTCCGTGCCTCACTACTCCACATATACATATACTATTTTGCTTTTAAGTTGTTGGTCGTATTCACAAAACACTTTTTCTTCTGATTAGCCAAACTTTTGGCTATTACATATTTTTTTATCTACACATATATCTAAAATATATAATTTAATGCCTGAGCTACGTTATCAACACCTAATATCTCTATGCCATCAATCTTTAAGTTATCAGCATTTGCCTTTGAGATAATACATTTTTTGAATCCTAGTTTCTTGGATTCTATTATTCTTTTTTCTGCCATCGTAATACCTCTTACTTCTCCAGTAAGACCAACTTCTCCTATAATAACTGTCTTAGAGTCTACAGGGATATTTTTGAAACTTGATGCTATGGCACATACAATACCTAGATCAAGACTGGGTTCTGTTATTTTCAGTCCACCAGCAATATTAACATAGCTATCATAACTAGCTAATTGCATACCAATCTTTTTTTCCAAAACTGCCATAAGGAGTACTACTCTGTTATAGTCTGTTCCAGTTGCAGTTCTTCTAGGCATTCCGAAATTAGTGGGACTCATTAATGCCTGTACTTCAACTAACATAGGTCTAGTTCCCTCCATACAACAAGTTACTATAGAACCTGGGCTATTAAGTGGTCTACCAGTTAACATATATTCAGAAGGATTTGTCACTTCTCTTAATCCTTTGTCTCTCATCTCAAATACGCCTATTTCGTTAGTAGAACCGAATCTATTCTTGACAGCTCTAAGCACTCTGTAAGAAGCACTTCTGACTCCTTCAAAATATAATACTGTATCAACCATATGTTCTAGTACACGTGGTCCAGCGATTGCACCATCTTTGGTAACATGTCCAACAATAAACATGGATATTCCAAGTCCTTTAGCAATTTTCATCAAAGCAGAAGTAACCTCTCTAACTTGACTGACACTTCCAGCAGCTGAGGTTATGTCATCACTATAAATGGTTTGAATGGAATCAACAATAACTACTCTTGGTTGTAATTCCTTGATAGCTTTTACGCAATATGAGAGATTGGTTTCTGTATATAGAGTTAATCTTTCTCCATTAACTTCTAACCTATCGCCCCTCATTTTAATCTGTTGTAAGGATTCTTCTCCTGATATATATAATACATCTATATCTTGTCCACATAGATACTGACACATTTGTAACAACAATGTAGATTTACCGATACCAGGGTCTCCACCTACAAGCGTCAGTGAACCTCTAACTATTCCTCCGCCCAGTACACGGTCTAATTCACCAATCTTAGTTGATAATCTTCTTTCTTCATTCATTTCTATACATGAAAGTTTCTTAGGCTTATTTTTGATGTCAATATCGTTATTGGTATGTACATTCTTTGTTTTTATTTTCACTTCTTCAATAAGTGTATTCCACTGTTTACATGCCGGACATTGTCCCATCCATTTTGCTGATTCATTACCACATTCTTGACATACAAATACATTTTTCTGCTTTGCCATAATATCCTCCCTAGTCTTATCTTTTACTTATAATTATATATTTTAATGCTATCTTTCAAGATAGATAATATTCACATAACCATATTATAGCACAACTCAATCCAAGAGAACATATGTTTCTTTTCAATAGAATAATGTGGAATTAGGAATTTTTGGCAATAGAAATAGGGGCTATCATAACCCCTTAAGTTTCTCTAATACCTAATTAAATTATTTGCTACTGATATTATTAAACCTGTAACAACAAAATAATGATTGAAACCAAACCCATGCAAAAATTAACTAAACATAGAAATGTGACTACTTGTTTTTGATTTAATCCTGCTGACAATAGTCTATAATGAACTTGACTTCTATCAGCTTTATATACAGCTTTTCCTTCTAAAAAGCGTTTTATCACAACAAAGATATTATCAAATATGGGTACACCCAAAGCAAGAATTGGTATTAATAAGGATAAAACAGTTGCTTGCTTGAATGCCCCATCCAGTGCAATGACTCCTAATATATATCCTATGAAAGTCGCACCTGCATCACCCATATATATTTGTGCAGGCTGCTTATTATATCTCAAATATCCTATGAGTACACCAGTTAATATAATGGCCATCATGGCTGAATTCACCTGACCTTTAGCTAATGCAACAATAAATAATGTTACGGCAGATATAGCTGAAATACCACCAGCTAAACCGTCTAATCCATCAATGAAATTAATTACTGTTGTAACCCCAAAAATCCATGTAACCGTTAATATAAACTGTAGTATCACAGGTAATAAAACATATTCATGTGTTATTGGATTAGTGAAACCATAAAAAATCATACCCGATTGATAAGCAACAATAGCTGCACCCATTTGAATAATTAGTTTCGGTAACGCAGGAAATTCTTTTCTCTTGGTTTTAAACCAATCATCAATGATACCAATGGATAAGATCATTAATGAACCAATAAGTAAAGCTATTGATTTGCGATTTATTCCTCCGAATAAGAATAAATAAGTTACCATAAAACCTAAAAAGATTCCTACTCCTGCTAAACCAGGAACAGGTTCTTTGTGGATTTTTCTAGATGTTGGTTTATCAACAAAATCAATTCTTATTGCAAATTTCTTTAGTTGTGGAATTAATAGATACACAATTATAAAAGCTATTAAAAAAGCTATTAAGTAATTCATGGTTATCCTCCTCATTTGAATAACAAAATGATATCATAAAATAATTATTATTACAAGAATATACCAATTTATCCATCTTATTATTCCCTTTAAAACAAAAGAGGCTACGCCTTCTATTTCATATGTTTAAAAAGTAGTATATTCCTACAATATAAAAAAGGACAGCCGTTAAGCTGTCCCACATTTTATGCTTTTTTTATTGTTACACTTTGCATTTCACAACTAGAAAAATCAACACTAAAACTTACTTTTCCAGCTAAGTTGGATTTCATCTTACCAACTTGTATTTGGTTAATATAAATTCTATATTCTTGGTCTGCTTCTAATTCTAAAGTAATCTGTGCATCTTCTGTTCCTTCAACTTTGAAATCAATTATTTTATCACTAACAGAAAAATTATGAACCGTAGTTCCTGGTACAGATTCAAAAAGAAGTCTTCCATTTTTTTCTAATCTTGTTATTTCATCATAAGTTTTAACTTTATATATATGTCCATCAACTTCGAAATTAATTACCTTTTTCTTTTCATCCATTAGATGATTTCCAAAACTTAGTGTGTTATCATCTTCTACCCTGATTATTTCTTGAATACCAGCCATATTTACCCTCCTATATTGTCGTAAAAAGTTGAATACATACATTATATATTATTTTATCCTTAAATACTAGAGAAAAATTAATTTTTCCCTATTTATCCCTAAATTAACATATATTACTAATAATATTCAAGCTAATTTGCTTTCATATATTATAACATAGCAACATCAAAATTAACATGGAAATTATTTTATACAGTAAAATGTAATTCTCCATCTTTTATATCTACAATTACTTTATCCCCATATTTAATTTTATTATCTAATAATTCTTCTGCTAACTTGTCTTCCACTTTTGACTGTATAGCCCTTCTTAAAGGCCTTGCACCATAGGCTTCGTCAAATCCTTCTTTTGCTAAGTAGTCTTTTGCACTTTCTGTTACTTCAAGTTCAATACCAACATTATTATTAAGTCTTATTGCAACTTGATTAATCATAATACCTACTATCTCACGAATATTTTCTTTTGTCAATGAATGGAAAACTATAAGTTCATCTATTCTATTAAGAAATTCTGGTCTAAATAGTCTTTTTACTTCGTCCATAACATTTTTACGCATGTTTTCATAATTTTTCTTTTCATCTACTTCTGAAATGAAACCTAATTTAACAGGTGAAACTATGTTTCTTGCTCCAACGTTGGATGTCATTATGATAACTGTATTCTTAAAATCAACTTTTCTTCCCTGTGAATCTGTTATATGTCCATCATCTAGAACTTGTAATAATATATTAAATACTTCTGGATGAGCTTTTTCAACTTCATCAAATAATATTACTGAATATGGTTTTCTTCTAATCTTTTCACTTACTTGACCACCTTCATCATAACCTACATATCCTGGAGGTGAACCTATCAACTTGGAAACACTGTGTTTTTCCATATATTCAGACATATCAACTCTTATTAGAGCACTTTCATCTCCGAATAGTGCTTCCGCTAAAGCTTTTGTAAGCTCAGTTTTACCTACACCTGTTGGACCTAAGAACAAGAATGATCCTATAGGTCTTTTTGGATCTTTCAGACCTACTCTTCCACGCCTGATAGCTTTTGAGATAGCTGTAACTGCTTCATCTTGTCCAACAACTCTTTTATGAAGGTAGTCTTCAAGATTTTTAAGTCTTTCACCTTCTTCTTCTGTGAGTTTCTTGACAGGTATACCTGTCCAACTTGAAACTATATCAGCAATCTCTTCTTCATCCACGATTTGATTAGCCCTGGAATTCTTGGATTCCCATTCTAGTTTGGAAGCATTCAGTTTTTCTTTTATCTCATTTTGCTTTCTTTTGATTACTCCTGCTTTTTCATATTCTTCTGTCTTAATAGCTATTTCTTTATCTTTCTCAAGTTCTTCTAATTCTCTTTCTAGTTCTTTAATGTCAGGAGGTGCTGTAAAAGTACTTAATCTTACTTTTGAAGCGGCCTCATCTATTAAGTCTATAGCTTTATCTGGTAAGTATCGGTCTGTGATATAACGATTGGATAATTTAACCGCAGCTATAACCGCTTCATCTTTTATATGAACTTTATGATGAGCCTCATACATATCTTTTAGACCTCTAAGTATATCAATGGATTCATCTTCAGAAGGTTCTTCAACTTTTACTGGCTGAAACCTTCTCTCCAAGGCAGAATCTTTCTCAATATACTTTCTATATTCGTCAAGGGTAGTAGCCCCTATAAGCTGTATTTCTCCTCTAGCTAGAGAAGGTTTTAAAATATTTGATGCATCAATAGCTCCTTCAGCTGCTCCTGCTCCCACTATTGTATGAATTTCATCAATGAATAATAAAACATTTCCTGCTTCTTTTATCTCTTTCAAAGCTTTTTTGATTCTTTCTTCAAATTCTCCTCTGTATTTTGAACCAGCAACCATTGATGATAAATCTAGAGCAACAACTCTTTTATCTTTCAAGGTTTCTGGTATATTACCATTTGATATTTTCTGGGCTAGTCCTTCTGCTATAGCTGTTTTACCGACACCAGGCTCCCCAATAAGACATGGGTTATTTTTAGTTCTTCTACTGAGTATCTGAATTACTCTCTCGATTTCTCTATCTCGACCTATTATTGGATCAAATTCGCCATCTCTAGACATATTAGTCAAATCTCTACTGAATTGATCTAATACTGGTGTAGTAGATTTTTTATCAGCCTGAGAAGAATTAGCTTCTTTATTAATTGGTGACTCTCCAAGATTTTTTAATATAAGTTGATATAATTTCTGAACTGTCACACCTGAACTACTGATTAATTTCACAGCAATACAATCAGATTCTTTTAATAATGCTAATAGAATATGTTCAGTTCCTATCATTGTCGTTTTCATATTAACAGCTTCACGAAGACTTGTCTCGAGAACTCTTTTGGCTCTAGGTGTAAAATCCTCTACGTCTGCAGTTGAAATATTACCGATTATTCCTATTTTCCTTATTTTTTCTAATATAACATCTTCTGTTATACCTTGACTGTTTAATATCGTACCGGCAACTCCCTTACCTTCTTTTATTAGACCCAAGAGGATGTGCTCTGTTCCAACATAACCGTGACCTAATTCTTTAGCTATTTGTCTTGACAAACTTATAGCCTCTTGAGCACGTCCAGTAAATCTACCCATCATAAGTTAACTCAAATCCTTTCTTGTAATAATTTATATTATCTTTGGCAAATTATTTCTTATATAAGTTGCTCTTTCTATATCTCTTTCATCTATTTTTAATTCCTTATTTATCTTTTTTTGAAGATTGGCTGGTTGAATACAAGTCATAAGTCCATATATATTTATAGGATTCTTAAGATCAGACTTCAATATTCCTAGTTCATATCCTAGTTTTATATCGGATAATAATGTCATAGCTTCTTTGGACGTAATTATCCTTGCATGTGCTAAAGTCCCATATGAACGAAATACTGCATCTTCAAATTGTAATCTTTTTTCATTTAATAATTTATTTCTGAGAGCTCGTTCTTGTTCTACAATCTGTTTTGTCAAACTCGTAAGATTATCAATGATTTCATGTTCGGAGTGACCTAGTGTAATCTGATTGGATATCTGAAACACGCTTCCTCTAGCTTTGGACCCTTCACCATATATGCCTCTCACAGTTATACCGAATTTTCCTATAGCATCTAGAATGAATTGTAACTTTCCAGTAGTTTCAAGGGCTGGTACATGTATCATATATGATGCCCTAAGTCCTGTTCCGACATTAGTAGGACAAGATGTTAGATAGCCTATATTTTCATCGTATGCATAAGTTATCTTTTCTTCTAATAAGTCATCAATTATATAAGCATTCTCTAATGCTTTTTCTAAATCAAGTCCATTGGTTATAGATTGAATACGAAGGTGGTCTTCTTCATTAACCATGATACTTATACTTTCATCTTGTGATAATATAAGACCAGTAGGTATAGATGTCCGCACAAAATTAGGGCTGATGACATGACGTTCAACCATCGCTATCTTTTCTAGAGAAGATAATTCCTTCATATTGATAGCATGGAAATAATTATTGTCGTCATGAACATTCAATACTGCTTCTTTTACTTCATCAATAATTTTTCCTGCATCTTCTTCTGATATCTTACTAGGGAAGTTATACTTTTCAATGTTCCTAGCCAACCTTACTCTACTGGATATTACTACATCATCAGTACCACCAGAACTCTTTTCAAACCATTTTAACATATGCCACCCTCCTTCTTCAATGCTCTTATAGCATCTCGAAACTTAGCGGCATCTTCATATTCTTCCTTGACAACAGCTTCTTTCAACTTATTTTCTAAAGATTTTATTTGTTTCCCTAAAATTATTTTTCCACCTGTTCTTTTTGGTACTTTACCAACATGAACATTACTTCCATGAACTCTTTTAATTACAGGGCTAAGCAAACCAGAAAATGTTTTATAACATTGACTACAACCGAATTTTCCTTTTTTCCTGAATTCATTGTAAGTCATACCACATTTTTCACATCTTATAACGTCTTCTTTGTTATAATTTTTAGCATTGATATTTTTATTGATATCTAAAAGACTACTAAGGAAACTCTCAAAAGATATATCATTCTGAGGATAAAGTTCTTTTACCTCCATGGCACATTTACTGCACAAATGTATCTCTTGTTTTTTTCCGTTGATTATTTTATTCAAATATACAGTTGCAGGCTCTTTATGACATCTTTCACATAACATTGTTCATTCCCTCTTTATTAAAATAATATTATATACTAAGCATATCCTCTAATGAAATACATTATTTACCAATACTAAATACATATAATATTATATCATAATCATTATAGAATAGGACATATTTTTACATCAATTTGTTTTATATATTATTTGTACATATTAATCAATTTTTCCATATCTTGTTCGTCCATAGCATTAACGTACCCAATGACATCTCCTTCTTTACTGATGACATATGTGGTTGGGTAACCATTAATATAATAATTATCTGTAGCAGTACCATCTTCATCAAATACTACTGGGAATGTTACACCTAGATTATCTGCCCACTTAATTACTTCATCTATTGGCTTTTCACTTGCATCGTGTTGCACATCTACTGCTATTATCGCTACATCATCATCTTTATATTTTTCATGTATCTTTTGAAAATCAGGCATTTCGTCTTTACAGTAACCGCACCAAGTAGTAAAGAAATTAACAAACACTAATTCACCTTTATAATCTGATAAAGTATAATTGTTCCCTTTTCCATCACTTAAAGTAAAATCAGGCGCTGTGATTGTTTTCTCATCTTCATTATCCTCTCCAGTTTCTTTATCACCCTCTGGTACCTGCTCCTCAACCATGTCTTTATCATTTTCCTCAGTATCCTGCTCTTCATCTGTATCAGTATCTTCATCTATAATATTATTGTCTTCGCCTGTTTCTTTATCGCCAACAGCTATTTCTCCATCTGTATCTTTATCGTCTACTGTATTATCTTTCAAATCATTTCCTTTATCTAGTTCAGACTCTATATTATTAGTATCATTACCGTCAATATTATCTCTTTCTTTACTACAACCAGTCATTAGAATAAGTAATATGACTAAGATAAATATAATATTTCTTTTATTATTGAATTTCAATAGAATCACCTCATTTTATAATAATTTCTAGTTTATATTACTTTATAATTCTTCACTTTTATAAAACACTTATACATTTTTATTTCACAACCAGTAATGACAGTGTATTAGTGAATAACATTATTCCCATTATAATCATCAATACTCCTGCAACCAATTTTATCTTATCAAAGTATTTGTATATTTTTTTGTAGTTATTAATGAACTTACCTAATAGAATAGCAGATATTAAAAATGGAATTGCGAATCCAATGGAGTATACAAGCATCATTCCTCCTGCTTTCAGATAATTTTTCTCAAAACTAGCTAAAAAGAGTATTGTTCCAATAATAGGTCCATTACATGGTGTCCAGCCAAAACTGAATGTAATTCCAAGTAATAGGGATTTTATAAAATTAGGACTATAATTTTTATATTGATATTTCTTTTCCTTATTGAATAGCTTTATTTTAAATACTCCTATAAAGTAAAGTCCAAATATTATTATCAATACCCCTCCTGTTTTTCTTATATATTCTTGATATGTCACAAGGGTATTATTAATAACTTTGGCTCCAAATCCAAGAGTTATATTAAGTATAGAAAGTCCTAATACAAAAGCTATTGAATTAATTATCATTATCTTTCTGATATTCTTATTCTTTTCTAAGTCTGTGATTGTAGTTCCTGCAAGATAACTAAAATACAATGGTAATAATGGTAATACACAAGGTGTAAAAAAAGATAGAAATCCATTAAATATTGCTACCCAAAAAGTTAATTCATTTCCCATATTCTTTCCTCCAAACCTCAAGTATACTTATTATACTTCTTTTGATATATATATTATCATCAATATCATTATATTACTATATTAAAATAAATAAATTCATACTTTTTTAATATTATTAATTAATATATAATCCAAACTAAATAATTGCTATAGAGCCAGCAATTATTTAGTTCTATTCAACTTATAAGGATTGCTTCATAACACCCCTACTAATCAAGGCAATGTTGGACCATCTTCTGTATCTTGCTCAACATTTGATATCATTCTTTTGAACATATCACCATCCAGTGCTCCCGACTTAGCCATCATACCAATCTCGTGAGAAGTCAAATTACCCATATAAGGATGTGCTTTGCTAGTATTTTGGTGTTCTGGTTTTTTTTCGATTATTCCTTCTGGTACACCATCAAGATCGTTAAAATCAGTATTACCTTCATTATCAGTAGAACCTATCTTTTTCATATTGTTATTCCTTTCTATTATTTATTTTTAGTAAAACTACTATATGGTGGAAAATCTATATAAGTATAAAAAATAGAGATAGCTTTACCTATCTCCGTTTAGTGTATGTTATTATTATATTATTATCCTAAACTTATCCTAAGAAATTGCTGATTTCTTTAATTGCTTGATAGCATCATCAACTGGCGGTAAGAATAGTAATATCACTGTCAAAAATACTTCAACAGCTATATAAGAAATATTATATGCCATGGAATATAATGTTGGATCCATATTAACTTCAGCCGCATAACTAGCAAAGAATATGACTCCTGTCAAGAAGTGGCATATGAATCTGCCGAAAGCTCCAATGAATAATCCTTTTATCAGTCCATTTTGTGATTTTCTAAATAGTCCTGATAGACCAAGTGCCCCAAATGCAATTGGATAATCTAATAATAATTGAACAGGGTGAACTACCCACGGATTAATTATCAGTTGTAATAATCCATATGTAATACCACAGATTACACCTTGAGTTGTACCAAACCAATATCCGATAAGTACTATGAACAGCATACTAAATGGTGTAATTGAACCACCTTGTGGAAGTCTAAGTATTTTTAGCTGTGATAATACAACAGCAATAGCTATTGCGATAGCTGAATAGACTAATTCTTTTGTTTTCATAGTTTTGGATTTACTACCCACAGAAACGACAATTGTTAATAGAAGTAGTGCAACTACTACAATTATAATTTGTCCCAAAGTGGTAGTAACAATATCCTGCAATTTTCCACTTGAAATTGCATCTAAAAAATCTTGAAACATAATAAAATCCTCCTTATAGTTAGGAAGATAATTGACTGAAAGCAAATGAAAACTGCACTTGCTGCTTCCCTTCGACGGCATTGTCCGTATCAGGTTATAAGGGTCAGTATAATTGTCATGTACTAATGTACTTTCTCAGCCATTGGCTCCCCTAGCTAATATTTATTTCACACATAATGTACTACTGTTTCATATATTTGTCAAGGGTAACCTAAAAAACCCTATACCGTGATGAACTTTACTTTCTCATCACGATATAGAGTTAATTAATTAATATTATAGATTATCTTTATTCACCAACAATAATGGTATGATAACTTTTTCTTCTACTTCTTCTCCATTAGCTACCTTCATTGCCGCTTCAACTGCTTTTGCCATTTGTAAATCAGGTTGTTGTTTTACTGTTGCTGACATTTCATCTTTTTCAATTGCTACAAGAGCATCATCAGTTGCGTCAATACCAAATACTTTTATTTCATCTAATCTATTAGCAGCTTTTATAGTTCTAACTGCTCCAAGTGCCATTTCATCATTATGTGCATAAACAGCATCTAATTCTGGATTAGCTTGAAGAATATCTTCCATTACAGCCGCTCCTTCTTCTCTTGAATAATTAGCTGTTAGACTAGTGACTATTTTAATATCTGGATTTTCATTAATTACATCTTCAAAACCTTTTTGCCTATCTATTGCTGATGGAGCACCTGCAATTCCCTCTAAAATAGCTATTTGACCTTTACCATCCAGTACTTTAACAACTTCTTCTGCTGCTAATTTACCTGCTTCTGCATTATCAATATCAAGATGTTGTATTACTTCACCACTATTGGAAGGTCTTGTAACAGTAATTACAGGAATATTTGCTTTATTTGCTTCTTTTACAGCCACACCTATTGCATCCGAATCCACTGGATTAATAATTATTACGTCTACATCTCTAGCAATTAAATCTTCTACTTGTGATACTTGTGTTTCTGAAGAATCTTGTGCATCTAGAGTTATAATATCCATACCTAATTCTTTCGCTTTAGATTCTCCTCCTTCTTTCATAGTAACAAAGAACGGGTTTGCCAAAGTAGATACTGCAAAACCTATTGTGTAACTTTCTTCCTTAACTACTGGATCTTTTGTCTCCGCATCTTTAACTGCTGGGGCTTTTGTCTCTGGTTCTTTTGTTTCTTTTTTTGCACAACCTCCAAAACTCATGGATAATAAAATACACATCATAAAAACTAATACTTTTTTCATAATTTAAATCCTCCTCTTTTAGCTAAGTACTGATTTACAATACTCGCTTTGATTTATATTAAATTATTACTTGTTTCACAAGTTCCTGTTTTTTAGTTTCTTCATATGTAATATTGTTATTAAACTTTTTTATTTCTCTTTGCTTTTTACTAAAACCGCTATTAAAATAATTAAACCTCTTATTATTTGTTGGAAAAATGCTGAAACACCCATTAAATTCATTCCATTATTGATAACGCCGATTATCACAGCACCAAGTAAAGTTCCAACTATTGTACCAATACCTCCATTAAGTGATGAACCACCTAAAATAACAGCTGCTATAACATTCATTTCTAATCCATCACTTGCAGTAGGCTGAGCAGATAAAAGTCTTGATGTTACAATTATGCCTCCAACAGCGGCCATCAAACCAGAAACTACAAAAGTGAGAACTCTGTATAATTTAACATTAATAGCTGATAACTTGGCTGCTTCCCTGCTTGCACCTATAGATTTAATATAAATACCGTGTTTTGTTTTATTTAAAAACATAAAAGCTATTAAAAATATTCCTATTGCTATTAAACTTGAAACTGGAATGACCCCTACATATCCTGCACCAAAATAATCAAATTTTTCTTTTAGATTAGAAATCGGTTTACCATTAGTGATAAGCAAGGCTAATCCTCGGGTTATTTGCATCATGGCAAGTGTTACAATAAATGATTGTATTTTCCCATACACAGTCAACAAACCATTTATCAGACCCATAGTAGCTCCCATCAATAACCCAGCAATCACCCCAAGAAAGATAGAGCCTGTAGCATTAATTACATAAGCGGAAATTACTCCTACCAATGCTGCCATGGAACCAACTGATAAATCTATTTCACCTATAAGTATTACGCAAGTCATTCCAACCGCTACAATTAAGTTAATTGAAATTTGACGAGTTATATTAAGTAAATTCTTTGTTACCAAGAAATGATTAGATTGCATCTGAAAAATTGTAATAAGTAAAACTAATATAACTACTAATCCTAACTCATCTTTCAATAATTTTTTAGCAATAGCAGCTATATTTATACCTTTTTTCCCATTAGACAAATTTTCTTTCATGACTTTATTTTCCTCCTAATGCTTTCATAAGTATTCTTTCAATAGTAGCCTCTTTTGCTAACATTTCATCCATTATTTCTCCATCGTGGAGTACAATAACCCTATCACACAATCCACGTATCTCATTAAATTCAGACGACAAAAGAATAATACTCATTCCATCATCAGCTAATTGATGTATTAATTTATAGATTTCAACTTTTGTACCAATATCAATTCCTCTAGTAGGTTCATCCATTATTATGATTTTCGGATTACCTAACAGCCATTTGCTGATTACAACTTTTTGTTGATTCCCTCCTGACAAATTTTTTATTCTTAATCTTAATTTCAGAGGTTTTACATCCATTTTCTTTAGAATATCGACAGCTGTGTTTTTCAATTTTTTTCTAGATAATAAGAACTTATTAGAATTCATTTTTTCTACATACCCAACAATCGCATTATTCAAAACAGAATGTTCTAAGAATAATCCTTGCGTTTTTCTATCCTCTGGTATCAAAACTATTCCTTTGTTTTTAACATCTTTTGGTGATTTAAAGGTTGTGTTTTTACCTTGTAATCTAATTTTACCTGAAATACATTTATCAGCTCCAAATAACGCATGACCTAATTCACTCTTTCCAGCCCCAATGATTCCAGTTATTCCAAGTATTTCACCTTTGTTTAATCTAAAACTGATTGGCTTATTCATTCTAGTTGACATATAGTCTTCAACTTCTAATACGACTTCATCTTTAGCTCTACCTATCCTTAGAGGAAATTCATCCTTAACTTCTCTTCCAATCATTGTTTTAATTAATGTATTCATATCTACTTCGCCCATTTTATATGTAGCTGCATTGATACCATCTCTAAGTACAGATACTCGATCACAAACTCTTTCTATTTCTTCCATAATGTGAGATATGTATATCATTGTAATATTTCTTCTTTTCATATCTTCCATTATCTTGAATAATGTTTCAATCTCTATTCTAGTCATACCTGTTGTTGGTTCATCAAGAAGAAGTAATTTAGCGTCAATACAAAGTGCTTTTACTATTTCAATTATCCTTTTCTGCCCCATACCCAGATCTTTAACCTTCGTTTTTGGATCTATCTTAATGTTAAAAGATTCAAGATAAGAGGTAGTATCTTTTAATAAAGTTTTTTTATCATTCCAACCCAAAAAATTCATTGTAGGTTCATGTCCTAAAAATATATTTTCTGCAACACTTAAACTATCTACTAAACTTAGTTCTTGATATATAGCTGCAATCCCTTTTGTTCTTGCATGTATAGGACTATTAATCTCTGTTTTTTTGTCTAGAAGTATGATATCTCCTTCATCTCTTTGTAATACCCCAGTAAGAATTTTAATAAGTGTAGATTTACCTGCTCCATTTTCTCCTAATAGAGCATGTACCTCTCCTTGTTGTATTGTTAAATCAACTCCTTTTAAAGCTTTTACTCCCCCAAAACTTTTTTTGATATTTTTAAGTTCCAATATTTTTTGTGCCATATGCCACACCTCTAAGTAAACTTAATTTATTTGATACACTAGTTATTACTCACCTGCTCTATTGTTGGTATAGATGATTGAGCTCCCTTGATTGTAGTACTTATTGCAGCAGCTTTTTTAGCAAATTCTAGAGACTTCTTATAGTCACCTCCATTGGCTAAAGAAGCAGCTAAAGCACCTGAAAACACATCTCCTGCGGCAGTAGAATCTATCATATTTACTTTAATAGGTACTATTTTAATAATGTTATTATCTATGTAGGCAAATGCCCCTTTTGAACCTTGAGTAATTATAGGATTTTCAAACCCCATGCCAACCATTTTTTCAATAGCTTTCTTAGCAGAATCATCATCAGTTACTTGTATTCCTGTAATCCAAGAAGCTTCTGTTTCATTAGGTTTAATAATATCAATCAAGAACGGTATATCTTCAGGAATTTTTTCTCTAGGTGCAGGAGCTGGATCAAGTATTATATACATATTATTTTTTTTAGCAACACGTATTGCTTCATATACTATTTCAGGATTAATTTCCATTGTAATTAGTAGTATTGAACCTTCTGTGAATAATTCTTCATGCATATAAATGTCTTGCTTAGTTAGTTTTGTATTGGCACCAGGTGTAAATGAAATAGAATTCTCTCCTTTTTCATCAACACGAATCATAGCAATCCCAGCAGTCATGTTTTCTCTTGTTAATATACTAGAAGTTGTAACCTTATTTTTTTTCATTGAAATCTTTAATTGTTTGCTGAATTCATCATCACCAAGCATACCAAAAAATTTAACATTTCCTCCTAATAAAGATGCTGCGACAGATTGATTACCACCTTTTCCTCCTGGAAACATTTCAAAATTATCAGTCACTATTGTTTCTCCTGGAATAGGCATTTGATTCATATACATAACCAAGTCCATGTTAATACTACCCATGCATAGTATTTCGCCATTAAACTGATAACTATTCATTTTGCACTTCTCCTTCCCCCTGTGCACAAGTACACTACCTATTTTTTTCTACTTCTTTTACAAATTCTTTTACTTGATTTACATCAATATCATTTTTCCAATTATTATTATTCTTAAAATAGCTACCAACAATCATTCCATCAGAATATTTCATTAACTCTCCTACATTTTCTTTAGTAACTCCACTACCAATAAGTACAGGAACATTTATACTCTCTGCAAATTCTTTAACTTTGTTTGGTGTAGGTGCTTGACCTGTTTCAAAACCTGTTACAATAAGTGCTTCTGCTCCATCTATCTGAGCATCAAGAGCTTGTTCTGTAATTGATCTATCGGAAATAATGAAGTGGCTACCATGTTTAACATTTACATCACAAAATAATTTAACATTTTCTGCTGAAAGATTACTACGATACCTACTTAATTTGGCTCCTATTGCTTCTAAGAATCCTCCACGAGACACATACGCATTTACATATTCGAATACTCTAATCCATTTTGCATTACATGCACAAGCTATAGCCATTGCTTCCATACCACCATTCAGGTGACAATTAATTCCTATTGGTATAGATACTGAATCTTTTATCTTAGCGGCTATTACTGACATTGTGGCGATTGTTTCATGACCAATTTCACTACCTTTCAGATAAGGATAGTCCCATATATTTTCTATTTGTAATCCATCAACTCCAGCATTTTCTAATTTCTTTGCTTCTTCGACTGCTATACTAATAATTCTATTCATATTCATGTTTACAGGGTCATATAAAGGCGCCCCTGGTAAAGATCTTAAATGTACCATTCCTATAATCGGATTTTTCTTTGGAAATAGCTCTTCTAATACTTTTAAATCTCTCATATTATACACATGAATGTATTTAGTCAATTCTACATTCGTGTGCTTTCACCACCTTTCTTACATATTTATATTATGTATCGATTTCATTTAATCGTTTAACTGTGTTTTTCTAAAAATCCACTCCGGATTGAAGAATAATATTACAATAAGGAGTAAATTCGCCTGTCTTTACAAATACAGCTACTTTTTTACCTTCCTTACCTTCTAAAGCACCATTTAATACCAAATCTTTAAATTCCATATGTGGTATGTTTTCTTCAATTATATCATTACCTTTATTTTTCTTTTCCCCTAATATTTCTTGAATTTTTTTATATTCTTCTGGGCAAATAGTTTTTGTTTCGTTGGCAATTATTACTTTTTCAATTTCTAGTTCTTCTAAAATAGTTTTTAATACATCTGTAACTTTAGGTATATCCCTTCCTATTGATATATCAATACATTCAGTTCTTTCATGACTTGGGAATGGAAATCCCCTATCAGTAATTACTAATAAATCAGCGTGCCCCATTCTTGCTACCATTCTTGCCAAATCATTTTGCAAAATACCATGTGTTTTCATATAAATTACCTCCTTATAATATTTATTTAGCAGTTCTTGAAGGTTTCAAAACTTCAAGAACATCAAATACTTAATCACTTCATTTAATCGTTTAACTCGGCATTAAATTTTATAAGAATATCAAGTTGATTCTCTAATAATTAATTCTGTATCTAAGATAACACTGTGTGTTCTAATAATTTTCTTAATATTTGATTTGTTTAGTCTATCCAAGAGCATTTGCATAGCAATCTCTCCAGTTTCACTTTTGGGCTGATTTACTGTTGTAAGTGTTGGATCTAATATCTCTGAGTAATATATATTATCAAATCCAGCAATTGCAATATCCTTAGGAATATTTAAATGTGCTTTTTTCGCAGCTTCTAGTGCGCCCCAAGCCATTATATCACTACAAGCAAATACCGCTGTTGGTCTATTTTTAATTTTTATTAGTTCATTCATTAATTCATACCCACTTTTGTATCTTAACTTACCATTTAAAAACAAGATATCTTCATCATTTATTCCATTTTCAATTAAGTATTTCTTAAATCCATTAATTCTATGTTTAACACTTGGAATATCATCATATGGAGCTGTTAAACACGCAAATCTTCTATGACCTTTTTCAAATAGGTGTTTAGCTAATTGACAAGCTCCTTCACTGTTATCGGCAAATACTACACCGAATTTTGATTGTTCTACAGACAATGGTCTATCAACTATTACTGTGGGAATATGCTCAAAAGCTAATAATTCCTCTGTTTTCATTCTTGGTGCCACATTAATAATACCATCAACCCTATTTTCCTCAAAAGCAATTCGTGCTTTTTCTTCTCTTGCTGAATCTCCATCAGTATTACACAATAATACTTGATATCCTTTCTTCAAGGCAACGCTTTCAGCTCCTCTAGCAAGCTCTGCAAAATATGGGTTGGTAATATCTGGTATCATAAGTCCTATCTGATATGTTTTCATACCTTTTAAACTTCTTGCAATTTTACTAGGTCTATAATTTAATTGTTTTATAGCATTATTAACTCTAACAGTTAATTCTGGGCTAACATATTTTTGTTCAGAAATTACATTTGAAACAGTTGCAACTGAAACTCCTGCTAATTTTGCTACATCTTTTACACTAGGAACTTTAATAGACATTTCATGAACCTCTTTCTGAAAAAATAACTTCTTTAGAATCTGATAAAAACTCAGTTATTCGTTTAACTACGTTTATTTTAACAAATAAAATAACGTTTGTCAACATTTTTTGTATAATTATGCTAAAGGAGACTCCTTCATCTATTTATTGAACTCACATCAGTAAGTATTTATCATGCCTCTAATACAATAATGTGATATTAGAGGCAATATTTAACTTGAAGTTTGTCTGTATATGAAACTTATTGTAATGCGTGTATAGATGTTTAGTTCAATGATATGAATATATCTATAGTCTGGTTATTCATATCTTCCGAATCATTATGATATAATTCAAAATCAGCATCATACTTTCTATCCAAATCCATATTCCATATTTTACTCCAAGCTTCTCCTACAGCTTGAATCATATCACCTTTAACAGTAAACTTAGCGTACTTTCCTGCACTGATTGTCTTCACATCAAGATTACCAGTATCATCAGTTGATTTTACTTCACAGCAACACATAAATGTATAAGGTGCTGTACAGTCTCCTTCATAATCTGTATATAATCCAATACCTTTTCCATCAACTTTATGTTTAATAGATTCAAATATTCCTTCACCAATAAATTTTTGCCACATTGTTCCTATATCTTTCATTGATTTTCCATCTTCATTTGTAGTTCTAATAGACTTTCCTACAACTACTTTCTTTTCTAGAGTAACTAATTCATATTTCATATCTTTCACCTCATATTAATATTTTTTATAGAACTATGTTCAGTATAACAGGTATAATATGACATCAGTATGTCTTATATATAGAATTTCTACAAAATAATATTTTTAAATATTATGCATTTTATTTGGTATTTCATCTTATTTTAATATAAAATATCGAAAAATGCATATTATTATATAACTCTGTCAAATATTTCTATATATTACAGTCCTTATTTCTACATTTTTTTCACTGCAATTATTGTATACTATATTCTGCATTTAATAAATAAAGGAGGATTATTATGAAAATAAGAAAAATTTTTACTAGTTGTTTAGCATTAGTACTAGTACTTATGCTTTTCCCCAAAAATGTGTTAGCTTATCAACCTGCTTCACATTATATTTTAATGAAAGAGACTACAAAAAAACTACCTGAAAACAGCTTAATCAGAAATGCTTTGGAGGAATACCCATTAATAGCAACTTGGGGATCAAATGGACCTGATCTCCCATTAATCCAACCAAGACAAGCTCTTGGATATTCACCTTGGTCTGATCGTTTTCATTATTTTAAAGTTGGAAGTTTCGCTAAGAAACAATTACAAGACGCTCTTGAATCTAAGGATATGAAAAGAATAGCATTTGTAGCCGGATGGATTACTCACGTAACTGGCGATTATGCATGCCATGGAATATTCATAGACCCAGAAGCTGGAATTTATTTGGATAATCCTGCTGGTCGTGAATTACATATTAATTTAGAATCAGCAGCTGAATCATATTTATGGGTAAATAAAGGTGGTTTAGATATATCAAATTACTCTGATGGTATCTCTGATTGTTTCAGTGATGTATCAGATATCCCTTTTACTTCATTTAATGAAGTTGCACAAGATATTTATGGTTCATCACCTACAATTACTGAAGAAAAGACTTGGTGTTATACACTTCTTACAGGTTTTAAAACAGGTGTAGGTTATACTTATAAAGACTATGATGAAGCTATAGATTTTCTTTCAGTAAATAATAGAAAGGAAAGATTAGATAAATCATTTTCGAGTGCTCGTGATCATGCTGTTAATCTTTTAACCAATGCAGAACAAGGTGATTATAGTGGCTTTAGTGATCGCTGGAATCTTGATGTGGGTATTGATAATAACCCTATCAGCGCATTAACTGTTACAGTACATACAGGTACAGAAAAAAGAGGTTTCCTTCACAACGAATGGGCTGGTACTGATGATGATATATACTTTGGTATAGAGACTAATGATGGAAAAACAAAAGAATGGTTATTAGCTAAAGAAGGTTACAATGATTTTGAAGCTGATGATAAGGATGAATATTACCTTTATAATGGTACTGATATCCATCCTAATAACATAAGTAATATTTATCTTAGAAAAGAAGAAAAGTATGGTAGTATAGGCGGTGACTGGTATGTAGAAAATTTAGATATTAACATTAATGGTCATACAGCCTATAATAATGATATAAAGACATGGATTGATGAAGATAATTCTACTTGGAAAGCCAGCATTGATTGGAGCAAAATGGATCTAGATGCTGAACCTAATTAGAATCAACTAATCATGTTCTAAAATAAGTTTTAATATAGCATAAGCTAAGCCTACCGGCTTAGCTTATGACTAATTAGAATATATCACATAACTTCTTTTTTTATTAATTTAGTAATTCTTATTTGTTCATTTGGAGTTATTTTGACCCCATCTTTTTTATAATTTTTAATATACTTCAATAAGTCATTCTTACTCTTAGATAATACTACAATATTATTTGATTTAAAATTAATTTTAGATTCTTCATTGGAAAAGTAAACTATTCCATGAACATTACTATTAATATTATTCCTTTTAAGAAATTTAGTCAGTCCTAATACATGCCCTTTTACCTGTAGAGTCGGGTTGTATAATTCTCTTCTATATTCTTTACCACCTTTTCCGATTTTTACCTGTGTAAGGTATTTAGAGTTTCCATTACCACTTATGGTTCCTTTTATATTCTTAGCTTCTACAATAAATATTCCATTAGAACCAACAATTACATAATCAATTTGACTTGATGTGTTCTTACCTTTTATCAATATATCTGAAATCACCTTATACCTTTTTGGTAGATCAGATAATAATTTCAATACTTCTTTTTCTCCCTCGAGACCTGATTTTATAATATCAATGTTAGTTTTCATTTTTTTAACGTATATGAATAATATAAGTGTAGCTATCAATGCAAATCCATATGTATAAAAAGCTAATATTACACAAATAATTGCTGCTATACTACAAATAATTATTTTGAGATATTCTAATAGTATTTCTTTTCTAAGGTGATTTGATTTGTTTACAATCTGTGCCACTATTTCCAATCCTTTCTCAATTGAATAAAACACGTAAATGAATAAATATTTATTTTTACCAGTTTATATTATATCATTTTATCACAATTAATAGAAGGATTTTAAAAAACTTGGCTTTCGCCA